>CAYMBA010000001.1:0-15591 GCA_964388535.1 uncultured bacterium
AACGCAGGCTGCAGAAGCCCGCCTGGGCATCCCCCCTTCCCGATGTCCCGTGCTCCATGGGAGACGGAGCCTTGCCGAAGAGTCCGCCACTGCTCGCCCGGGAGCCGCTGAAGGCGTCCCACGGAGCCGGCGGATTGAGAGGTGGTCCGGGCTCAGCCGAAGACTCCCACTCCAGCAACTGCGCGCCCTCGGCCCCTTCGCCGCCTGCGGCTATGCCAAGGGAACGCGACAGCAGTCCGACGGCCCGGGGCGTCCGCGTTTCCGCTCGAGCCCTCGGGCCCTTCCACCTGAGACAGACCATCCGTCCCGAATCGGACACACCTAGCACACGCGGTCCCGCCACGCACACTCCTGCCCCAAGCGTCTCACCTAGGTCGATAGAAACCACTTGCCGGCCATCTTCGAGCCTGAGCGCAGCGGCCGTGCCGTCGAGCAGGCTCACCCACACGAGGTCGCCAGCCGGCACGGGCGGCAAGTCACATGCACGCCCGAACCGCCTCCGCCAGCGGACCTCAAAGCTCCTGGCATGCACGCAGAAGACCTCTCCGTCCGTCGAAACAGCCACCAGGAGGGATTCGGCCGAGACTATGCCCGATCTAAAGGCCTTACCCAACGAAAGCGATCTCAAACGCTGCCCGGTGGATCCATCAACTTCGAGCAGGGTACCAGCATAGGTCAGCGCATAGATGAGTCCGTCAGTGTGTGCGAGTCTCCCGTACAGCGCTGCTCCCGGCGCAAGCCCCCAGGCGAAGGTTCCAGTCTCCAGTTCGAGCGCAAAGAGGCTGTCCAAGCCCGTGGCCACGACGAGGAGAGACCCCATGGCTACCGGCCGCGCATACAACGCAGTCTCAAGCGCCTTGCGCCAGACCATCTCGCCGCTTTCCACCGCAAGCACAGAGAGCATCCCCGAGGGCGAAGCCACGACTACAAGGCTCTCAGCCAGCAACGGGCTGCCCACGCAACCACCTACGGTTCGGCTCCACATGCGCCTGCCGCTGTTGGACCTGAGCAACCACAGTCGCCCGGCACCATCTGTCAGTGCGACGATCCCAGAGTTCACGGCCACCCCGCTGCTCGCCCCACCGCGCATCGGAGCGTCCCAAACCTTCCGCCCGCTCTCTAAGGAATAGGCGGCAACGCCCCAATGCCTAAGGGCCACAAAGGCCAGCCTCGGCCCGCACTGCGGGCGGTCGACGACAACCCCTACGTCCGTCTCCCACTCGCGCACAAGAGCGCCCTCGACCGGGGAAACCGAGGGGGGAACCGCCGCATAGGCTCCCTGCAGAAAGAAGGCAACTGCTGCGAGAGAGCCAAGCGCTGTCCACTTCGTCCGCATGCCTAGCGCGCCTCAGTAGTTCCAGCCGATGAAGAAGTCCGTATGCACCTTTCTCGGCCACTCCTTGAAGTCCGTAAGACGAGCCAAATCCAACCTCAGCACAAGGAAGCCTCCCAGGCCCATCCTAAAGCCGACACCATAGCTGCCGCGGACCTCCCCCGGAAACTCGCCATACCAAGCCTGCCCAGCATCGAAGAACACGGCACCTTGCACCTGGGGAAAGCTCAGCGGGCCCAGGAGCGACGGATCGACGAGCAGGCCACGGATGAAGGGGAATCTAACCTCGGCGTTCGCAAGGACCGAGCGCGTGCCGTGGAGCTCTCTCATACCGTAGCCCCGCAATGTGTGAGAACCACCAAGGAGGAAGACCTGCGGGTCGGGCCCCTCCGAGAAGCGCGCTTGGAGTCTGAGCGCCAGCGCAGACTGGCGTCCAAGTCGGACGTAACGTCGCGCGTCACCAAGAAAGAGGAAGTTCTCTACACCCGGCCGCTCGAGGTTCATCGTCATGCCAAGTGTCAGATGCGAGCGTCCCCCGTCTATTGGACCGGTCGATAGCCACAAGGACGTATCCCTGATCCAGGAAACATAGTGCGTCGCTAGAAGTCCTTCTCTCCTGAGCCCTGTCGATGGCTTGTCCTTCTCCGAATAGACTATGCCAAATGAGGTTTCCAGCCGGGTGAATCTGGAGAATGGATAGCTCAATATGCCGGTGACCCCTGCCCGCCGCTCGAAGAAAGGAAGATCGTACTCATCCAGATACGTACCAGCATGATGGTAGACGCTGACACCCTTATTCAGCCTCGACGAGAGGTTGATGTATGTGACTCCTGCAGAGAAGTTGTCCAATATGTCTGAGCCCGAGAAACTCGTATTGGCGACCTGGATGAGCACCATCTTGTTGCCCATCATGTCGCGCAGTAGCAATTGCAGGCCCTCGCCGTTGCCAAGGCTCGGGTCTACAGCCACTCCTCCCTGTGCAACCTCGACCCCGAAGGAGGGCTTGTACTCCTCTTGAGCCAAGATCAGGCTATCAGCCTGATCGCTGAGGACCCAAGGTTCCCATCCATCAGAACATCCGGAGAGAAACGCAATCGGCCTTTGTTTGTCCAGGCCCGCTGGAATGAGAACAGTGAGAAACCGACCGTCCTTGTAACAGGTTGCGACTATGCTATCTCCCTCACAAGCCCAGCGTGGGTCAAGAAGCGCCTCTAGCACCCTTGTCAGGCGGTATCCCCTCCCACGAGCATCCATGGCATAGAGGTCGCGCATCCCGTCTCTGGTAGATGAGAAAAGCAGCCATCGGCCGTCGGGTGACCAGGAGGGCGAGAGGTCCCACCATGGGCCGCTGGTAAGGCAACGTATCTCGCCTGTGGCCAGATCGAACACGAAGAGGTTCAGTGCTCCCTCGGAACCGTATTGTCCTCTGTCAGAGACAAAGACGATTCTCTCTCCGTCAGGATGAAAAGCCGGCTCCTTGTCGCTGTAGAAGTCCTCTGTGAGGCGCTCCAGCTTGCACTCGAAGACGTCTAGCAGATAGAGATCGCACGTTCCGTTCCGGGCAAGCCCCGAGAAAACTATCGTCCGTCCGTCCGGCGACCAGGAAGGCGACGTGATCCCGACGAGGTCCTCAAACTCCCAGCGCCCCACGATGCTTCCCTTATGAAGGTCATAGGCAAAGAGTGCGTCCCTCGGCCCCGCCTTCGAAGAGAAGGCAAGGATCCCGTCTCTAGAGACGTCCATCCTGCTGCGGAACCCATGGAAGGAGAGAAACTCCGGGCTGCGCTGTCCCTCCACAATGGTCTTGCGTTCGGCGCCGTAGAGGTTCCCAACGTAGATGTTGACGTAACCTGAGGCGGGCGAGATGAAGACATATCTTCGATCCGAAGAATCACCTGGAATTGGGGTTGGTTTCAGGTCCATGCCAGTTCCCGGCACAGCCCTTGCATGCTCAAGGACAGGATCCGCCTTCGTCACGTCGGGGTAGTACTTCCGCCTCAGCCACTGCATCCATCTTGAGGAGAAGCGCTCCAATGAAACACCCGTTGCTTTCTTCCACACCCCAGAGAAGTCGCGTGCGTCACATAGAGCCATGTATATGTTGCGGATCTTGTCCTCCCCGTATTCCATGGCCAGGAAATCGAGTACTGACTGGCCCAACTTGTACATCGTGAAGGTACCCTCGAAGCGCCAGAACTCGGCTATCGACGGCAGCCTCCCCGATACCACTAGGTCCCTCATCACCATGTCGGCATCGGCATCCCACTTGGCCGACCAGTGCTCAGCAAGGCCTTCGGTGAACCACAGAGGCGGTGTCACCATCTCCCTGCATCCCTTCCGCCGCACGACACTCGAGACGAGGGACATCTGAAAGGCATGGACCAGCTCGTGCTGGAGCGTTGTCCTGAAGCGGTAGAGGGAGCCGTCGAAGGGCATGAGCACCCGTCCCCTCATTGACTCGGTGAGGCCACCGACCCCCTCAGGAATAAGCATCGGGGTTATGTTCGTCTGCTCGAAGTCGTGGTGGCTGCTGAAGAGAATAAGCGGAATCGTGTCGGCGACATCGTGTGTGAAAAAAGCCACATGGTGCTCGTAGCTCCGCTCCGCGAAGCCAAGTGCCATCCGGGCTAGGGACTCCTCCTCAGGGTAGTAATAGAGCCGGAAGTGGGGACTGCGCAGAACGCTCCAGCGGAAGTCGTGGTAGTTTACCTTGTTCTTGCCGAAGGCAATCTGTTGGGCGTGCGCCCCTGAGGCTGCCGCCAGCACGAGCAGGAATCCCGCCACAACCAGGGCCGGGAGCACCCGCTTGCTGCCGGTGTACCTCGGTAGCCGAAGCCCGTCCATACGAGATCAACCTCCGCCCGGAAACTGTGCTGGCGGCAGGCCGGGTGCTTTCATCCGGCCCGCACTAGGAATGTATCGGCCTCCGGACCAGGCATTGCTACCCGAGGAACATAGGCAATGGGCACGGAGCCGGCCGTAAGCCGAGTTCTGTCCGGGTGCTAACCCGTGGCGGTCATTCATCTGGGACGCCCGTTGCCGGACGCCTCTTGCGGCCTACCCGGAAGTGATAGCGAGGCGGGCCACCTCATCCTTCCCTATTCGGCCTTGCTCCGGGTGGGGTTTGCCGAGCCACCGGCGTCGCCGCCGGTGCTGGTGAGCTCTTACCTCACCGTTTCACCCTTACCCAGCCGGGCGGCCGGGCGGTCTGTTCTCTGTGGCACTTTCCTTGGGATCGCTCCCACTGGGCGTTACCCAGCACCCTGCCCTTTGGAGCTCGGACTTTCCTCGGGGCTGAGCCCCGCGACCGCCTCACCGACTCCGCGCCGCACAAGTGAGAACACCCAAGCCTTGGCGATTCTCCGCTTCAGTTGCCCGTATCCTCGGCCCACACAAGGATCCTGCCGCATCCCTCACACAGAATCAGGCGCTCACCCTTACGGATCTCTGCTACCCGTTGCGGTGGCAGGGCGTAGTGGCACCCCCCGCAGGAACCCTGCTCGACCGCAACGACAGCCGTCTCACCCTTCGCCTCCATCAACCGCATGTACTTGCTGCGAACCTGGCCTGTGAGTACCTCCAAATATCCGTCTCTCTCCCTCAGGCAGGCATCGATCTCCTTCTCGGCAGAAGCCTTCTCCGCCTCGAACGCACTTTGGAGCTCGCCAACAGCCTTCTTCTTCTCGGCCAGATCCTTCTCCAGCGACTTGACCCGTTTCTCCAGCTCCTCTTCGCCCTCCATGGACTCCAGAATCACATCCTCCCATTCATCGATCTTCCGCTCCATCGTGGCAATGCTCTTAAGCAGGGCCTGGTACTCCACGTTCGTCTTCACATCGTGCAGCTGCTTCTCGAAATGACGCTTGGCATCACGACAGGTCTTCACTTCCAGCTCTGCTTCACGGTGCCGCCTCTTCAGCTCCTCAAGCCGCGCACTCTCCCTTGCCAGCGAGTCGGCCGCAAGATTTGCTTCCATGCTCCTGCGCTCAATATCGGCCTGCCGCGCAGCCAGCTGGCGGCGCAGTGCAAGGATCCGATCGTCGACGAGCCGGATCTGCTTGAGGAGCTGGATCTGTTGGCGGATGTCACTCACGAGATGCAAAACCCCGGGCAAGAGAAGAGAGGGGCGCTGCCGGCGCCCCCCTCGACTCGATGCACACGCTGCTGGTCAAAGTCTTGGGCGGTACAGGACTTGAACCTGTGACCCCCGGCTTGTGATGCCGATGCTCTGCCAACTGAGCTAACCGCCCAAGCCACTGTGGGCCCACTTGGACTCGAACCAAGGACCAACCGGTTATGAGCCGGTCGCTCTGACCACTGAGCTATGGGCCCATTGGCCGGACCAAACCAAATAGCAATCTATCAGACCCCCCCTTGTAGGGTCAAGGGCGGCGGCTAGTGCCACACGGGCCCTTCGCATCCGGCCTCGGAGCTAAGTCATCTCCAGAAAAGCCTGCAACCTCCGGCGCCGAGTAGGATGACGCAGCTTCCGCAGAGCCTTCGCCTCGATCTGACGAATCCTCTCGCGCGTAACATTGAAGAAAGCTCCAACCTCCTCCAGCGTGCGCGGACAGCCGTCCTCCGTCAGCCCGAAACGCAGCCTTATGACCCTCGCCTCCCGTTTCGTGAGGGTATCGAGCACCTTGTTTACTTCCTCGCGCAGCATGGCAAAGGTAGCCGCATGGGCCGGAGAGACGACGCTAGTGTCTTCTATGAAGTCGCCAAGGTTGGAGTCATCGTCCTCACCAATGGGCCGATCCAAGCTGACCGGCTCCTGTGCCGCCTTCAGCACACCCTTGACCTTCTCGACCGGGATGCCGAGCTTCTCGGCTATCTCTTCTGGCGTAGGCTCCCGCCCGAGGTCTTGGACCAGCTTGCGGGAGGTACGCGCAACCTTGTTTATGGCCTCTATCATGTGAACCGGGACTCGGATCGTGCGGGCCTGATCCGCGATCGCTCGCGTAATCGCCTGGCGTATCCACCAGGTGGCATATGTGGAGAACTTGTATCCCTTCCGGTAGTCGAACTTGTCGACGGCCCGCATCAGCCCGCTGTTGCCTTCCTGGATCAGATCCAAGAACTCAAGCCCACGGTTGGTATAGCGCTTTGCGATCGAGATCACCAGGCGCACATTGGCCTCGATCATCTCCTTCTTTGCCTGCGCCCGGTCCGCTTCAGCCCGCCTGATGGTCGAGAGGAGGTCGTGCACGGACTCAGCCTTCATACCCGCCTCAGACTCTATTCTGCGAAGCTTCCTGCGGGCGTTCTTCAGTGTCTTGGTGAGCTGCTCTAGCTGCTCCTCCAGTCTGGCTTTCTCTTCCTCTGCAGCCTTGGCAGCAGCGCTCTTTCGCCCGGTCGTCTTTTTCGAAGTCTTCCTACGCTTCCGCCGCGCAGCTGCTTCCCTCTTCTCCGCCAGACCCTCGAGACGCGCCTGCACCTCTTCGAGCATCTTCTGCGTCTTTTCGACCTCCTGCTCGGCGTCGCGCAGACGTTCTTCCTCGCGCTTCAGCCGCCCGCTTATCCGATCAATGAGCTTGGGACTGGCGTTGAGCTTCTTGACCTCCTGAGCGAGCTTCGTCCGAGCTTTCTCGCGCGCAGCCTCGAGTTGCTTGCGCCTCTTCTCGGAAACCCGCTTCGAAAGCTCCTTCTCGATCTCAATATACTCCTTGTGCCGCTTTACTATGCGATCTACCACCTGGAGGGCACGGCGGCGTTCGCGCTTCGAGGAGAAATCGGGTCCCCAAGTGCCGGTATCCACCTGCACGAGATCGTCGAGCTTCGCCTTCTCTTCCCTCAGTCGATCAGCCACGGCCTGAAGGTCGGCAACCGTCCAGGGGAGCAGGAACATGGTCGACTGAATCGTGTCTTCCGCCGCCTCAATCCGCTTGGCGATGGCGACCTCGCCTTCGCGGTCCAGCAGGGGAACCCGACCCATCTCGCGCAAGTACATGCGGACCGGGTCGTCATACCGGATGGGTTGGACCGGCATCTGCCGGACAGCCGCTTCGGGGCTGCCCGCGGCGCGGAGCTCCTGCACCTTCCTTCGCGCCTGCTCCTGGGACTCGAAAATCTCGATGCCGAGCTCACGGGCCATTATGAACGCCTCGTCCATGAGCTCGACCTGCTTGCCAATCTCCATCTGGGGGCTCACATGCTCGAGGATCTGCTGCTCGGTCAGATACCCCTGGCGGAGCGCCAATGCCTTAAGTTGCGCGATCGGGCCAGGCTTCCCCCGGGACGCCTGAGCCTTCGTCTTGCTTACATTCGCCATCCACTCACCTCCAAAGGCGATCGAAGAACCTACCCTTGGGTTGCCGATCCAGTCAAGCCACCGCCCTAGTGCCCGCCCTCCCCGGCGGCGCCTCCCCGTTTGAGCACCGAAAGTCGTCGGGCCAGTTCCTGCTTCCTAGCGAGCATTGCTCCCAGGGAGTCCTCGCCCTGCTGCTCGGCAGCCCTTATCTTGTGCCCGAGAACTCCCAGCTCATGCTCGATCCTTGCCGCCTCGAGCCGCCGCAGAAGGTCGTCCACGAACTCCTCGTCAACAGGGGGCCCCTCGCCCTCGATGAGGAACCCCACATCCAGAGCCTGGAGATCCTCAGAGCCCAGCATGCGGAGGGCCTCAGGGGGGGCAAGCCGCCCGCCTCTGGTCCATCTCGAAGCCACCTCCTCCAGCACCCGCCTGACCTCAGGGCCCAGCTGCAGGGAGTCCCCCGCGGCCTCCAGGATCCGCTCTGCCAGCCTCGGCTCCACGAGCGCAGCCCGCACGCATGCCTGCTCCAGGGCCGAGAGTTCCCTGGGCGTATCTGCAGCCGGCGCCTCACTCGGTGCTTCTCTTCGGCCGAACGAGGGAACCTTTCTCGCGCGCTCTAGTTCCCTGCGCACGACCGCCACGGGAAGGCGCAGCCGGGAGGCAAGTTCCTCAAGCATCACCTCCGCTGCAGCCGGGCTCCCACACAGCGCGATGCGCGAGGCTGCTTCCTCAACCACCCTGTGGACTGGGAGGCCTTCCGCCGCGAGCGCATCCACTATGAATCCCACGGCCCCCGTGGCTTCACCGACCCGCCGCAAGACCCCCGATGCCCCCTCCTCGCGCACCAGATCATCGGGGTCTTTGCCCTCCGGAAGTCGGGCGATCCGAAGCTCGGGCGTTACGGGCAGGGTCGCCCCTATGGCCCTCAATGCTGCCTTCCGGCCGGCCTCATCACCATCGAAGACGAAGATAATCCGCTTGGCATACCTTGCGAGAAGACGCGCGTGTTCCTGCGTCCAGGCAGTCCCGCAGGGCGCAACAGTGTTTGAGATGCCTGCCGACGCCAGCGACAGAACATCGAAGTAGCCCTCTACGACGAGGGCCTCGCCGGAGGTTGCAATTGCGCGCCGCGCCTGCGCCAGGCCGAAGAGAACCCTGCTCTTGCTGTAGACTGGCGATTCGGGGGAGTTGAGGTACTTTGGCTCTACGCCCTTGTCGATCGCCCTTGCTCCAAAAGCCACCGGGTCACCAGAGACCGATAGCACTGGCATCACGACACGGTCCCTGAACCAGTCGTAGAACCGGCCATCCTCAGTTCGACGCAAGAGCCCGGCCTGGAGCAGGGCATCGCTCGGAAAGCGGGTCCCCAGGTACTTGAGGAGACCCTTCCCACTGGGTGGGGCGTATCCCACATAGTAGGCATCGAGAGTCTCCTGGTGCAGGCCCCTCGCGGAAAGATACTCTCTGGCCCGAGCGGCCCTCGGATGCCGCAGCACGGCCCTGTAGTAGCGCACAGCCGCACGGAGTGCGTCCAAGAGGACAGCGCGGTCAATGCCCCCACTCGCCTCGCGGCGCTTTGGTATTTCGATGCCGGCCCGGCGTGCGAGAACCTCCAACGCCTCGGCAAAGCTCAGGCCGTCATGCTTCATCAGGAAGGTGAAGACATCGCCCCCGACCCCACAGCCGAAACAGTGAAACAGCTGCCTTTCAGGGCTAACCACAAAGGAAGGGGTCTTCTCGGTGTGAAAGGGACAGAGACCCTTGAAGCTGCGGCCCGAAGGTCGCAGCTGCACATACGCGCCGATCAGTTCGACGATGTCCGTCGCCTCCCTGACCCGCTCCACGATGTCCCGGGTCCCAGATTCAGCGCTACCAGACATTGCTCACAACCGAACGCCCCAAAAGGGGCTGCAATCCGCACTCAGCTGCGCAGATGGGCGATCGTCACACCCCAGTCGCCCTCTTCCTTGCGCCCGTCGCGAAAGGACAAGATACGGCCATCTGCTTCGAGAAACTCTCTCACCCTTTGTCTGAGCACGCCCCGTCCTTTGCCGTGTAGGATCCGCACCCGCTCGAGCCCCGCCAAGGCTGCCCGATCCAGGTAGAGATCGAGTCGCCCCACTGCCTCCTCCGCTCTCATTCCCCTCAGATCGATCTCGGGGCTTACCGTGCCCATCTCTTCCAGGGTGCGCAGACGCTCACCGGATACGACCGGCCCTGTGCGCGAGGGCTCCCCAAGGGGCTTAGTGCGCTGCTGGGTATCCTGGCTGCCGCCAGGGAGCCGACTTTCGGGCTCAAACAGGTCGTCCGTGCTGACCTGGAGTCTGATGCCGCCACTGCGCACCCAGGCCCGATCGCCACTGGAGCGAAGACTCTCTATCTGCACCTCCTCGCCGAGCGTGCCGCAGTAGGCAACTGTCCCCGGCTTCAGCCGTTCCGGCGAGAGCCTGGGCCCGGGGGCGCGGACCTTGCGCCGGCGGGATGCCGCCTTCCTCAACCTCGCAACGCGCCTCTCCTTGCTGTGAAGCCACCGCCTTTGCGCAGCCAGCTCGTCGGCAGCGGGTTGCTCCGGTGTCGCCGGCTCCATCTGCTCCAAGCGGCGACGCAGTTGCCCGATGAGTCGACCGAGTTCCCGGAGCCTTCGGTCGCGCTCCATCTCCCGTTCCAGCTCGACGCTCTCCATGCGCTCTCGCAGCCTGCGGCCCAGCCTGGCCACCTTCTCTCGTTCGGTTTCCAAGTCCATCCGCGCCCGCTCTACTTCTACCTGGCGAGAGCGGATGTCGATCAGGTGCCGTTCGATTTGCTCGAGCAGGTCGTCGGCCTGGCGCCGGTCGGAGGACAGGTACGAGCGTGCCCTCTCCATGATCTGCCGCGGCCATCCCTCGCGCTGTGCCAGCTCAAAGGCTCGCGAGCGCCCCGGAATACCTACCTTGAGACGATAGGTTGGCCTCAGCGTCGAGGGGTCAAACTCCATTGCGGCGTTCACAAACCCAGGGCTCGTCGAGGCAAACACCTTGAATGCCCCAAGGTGCGTGGTCACAAGACAAAGGCAACGCCGTTGCCCCAGGTGCTCTAGCAGCGCCATACCCAGGGCGGCCCCCTCTTCGGGGTCCGTCCCGGCGCCCAGCTCGTCGATGAGGACGAGGCTTTTGCTGTCAGCCCGCAGCAGCATGCTTTTCATGTTTCTCAGGTGACCAGCGTACGTGCTCAGATCCGACTCCAGCGACTGCTCGTCCCCCAGATCCACGAACACGTCTTCCACCCACGGAACGATGGAACCCTCCGAGGCTGGCACGTAGAGGCCGGAGAGCGCCATCAAGACCGCAAGGCCTACGGCCTTAAGAAGCGCGGTCTTACCCCCCATGTTGGGTCCGCTCACCACTAGCCCGCGAGAAGAGTTCCCGAGCTCCACCGTGGAAGCCACTACCCGATCGAAGCCCATCTGCGCGATGAGCAGGGGATGCCGCAATCCAACAAGGCGGAGCGTTTGACAGCCTGCGTCGAATCTCGGCCGGGAGGCCTTAAGGTCCAGTGCCAGCTGTGCCCGGGCGCCGATCTCATCGAAATGGGCCAGGATCTGAAGCGTCTGCTCGAGCGCTCCGGCGTTGCGACGCACCCAGGAGGTTAGCTCTGCGAGGATCCTCTGCACCTCTCTGCGCTCATCGGCTTCCAGGTCTGCAAGCTCGTTGTTCAAGTCAACGGCCTCGAAGGGCTCAACATAGAGGGTCCTTCCACTGGCCGACCTGTCATGCACGATGCCCTCGACGCGGGATCGCAAAGAAGCCGGCACGCTCACCACATAGCGGCCCCCGCGTAGGGTCACAACCGAGTCCTCTCCGGCTGGGTCCAGTCTCCGGCTCATCCGCTCCATGAATGCAGAGATGCGCTGCCGCGTGGCAAGGAGCCGCCGCCTCGTTTGGGCCAGCTCCCGGCTTGCTTCGTCCAGGACCTCGCCATCAGGACCCAGCGACCTTCGCAGCCGCGCTGCGAACTCAGGAGCAACAAGAAGCCTGCGTGCTAGGGATGCAAGTCGTGGATACCGGGCGCCGAAGCCAGGCCGCCGAAACACGGAAGCCACCGACGTCGCGCGTTCCAGTACTGTCGCGAGCTCAGTGAGAGCGAGGGGTTCGGCCACAAAGCCCTCGATGCGCGCCCGTGCAAGCAACTGTCCGACGTCGGGGAACCCGACCGGGCCCCAGGAGGGCTCCGCCAGCTTGAGATCCAGGGTTTCTCTGGTCTCTGCGAGCAGTTCTTCGGCCTCTGAGGAGCGTGCCCTCGGCGCCACCTCAGACGCTAGCCTACGCCCTCTCTCCGAGGCACACCTCTCCGCCAGGAGCTCACGGACCTTGTGGAACTCCAGCGTCTCGAGGGCGTGTTCGTTCACGTGCACCTCCGGCGGGAAGACACAGACAGACTGCGCCAGGTGCACTTCTCCTGGCCTACCGGGGGATCCGGATTCTACGAGGGCCTACTTGGATTTGTTGCGAGCAAGCGCCTTCCTGCGCGCGGCGTTCTCCTTGCGCTTGCGCTTCTCGCTCGGCTTCTCAAAATGCTGGTGCTTGCGAAGATCCGAGAGGATTCCAGCCTTCTCGCACTTCTTCTTAAAACGCTTCAGAGCGCTCTCGAAAGACTCCCCTTCCTTGACCCGCACTCCGGGCATGTATCGATCACCCTCCCTTCAGAACCGATGCTCGGCGCAGGAGTTCGTTCCCACGCTGCAAAACAAACAGAGTCAGAACAGTCTATCCCAGCCTCCGTCTCCTCGTCAAGCCCTTATCGGCGCCGCTGCCACCCCGCCCAGGCAGCCCACAGCCTTCCTTCGATGAGCAGGGAGAGAGCCTCTCTCCCATAATCGGACGACCCCGTCAGAGCCCACATTGTTCCCCGGGAATCCCTCTCGATGGCCATGCCCGATCGGAAGTCCGCCAAATGGACCGGAATCTCCAAGGGAAAAGAATCCGGGGTGGGCGCCGGAAGGAACCTCCGGCACCCGTCGACCCCCGGCAACGGTGAGAGAGAGCGAACAACCGCCCCTTCTCCCTGCACGGAGCGTGCCACCGACGCGCCACGAAAACTCTCGCGAGAAGCACCCAACCCGCGCAACTGCAATCCGTTGCCGAACCGGCTCAGACTTATGCAGAGCTGTAGGGGGCTCGCAGCTCAAGAAACGGAAAGCCGATTCGGAAACTTGACAATGGTTGCCCATCCCCCCACCGCAGGCTAGGCTTGCTGCAACATGGTGCGCGGGGAAGGCTCAGAGCTACAATGGAGAGCCCATGATACCAACACGTGCGTGCTGGCAGCGCCTGCACGGAAATCAGACCATTGGAGCAGAAGCCCAGCGACTACGAGGGTCCAATCGCTTTAGGAGCGCCCCTGAAGGTAGCATCCCCCACACACTCCTATTCATGGGACTCCTTCTCATCCTGCCGTGGGCTGCGCCGGCTTCGGCGGACGGACCGGTACTGACGTTTGGGTCGGTCAGCTTCCTGGATGAGGATACCCGCAGCGTCTACGGACCTGCCTGCTGGATGCTCGAGGTGCGCAGCCCGAGTCTGTTCATCCCCGCGGTGGGCCGTGGGATGTGGTTGGGGGCTGGGGTCTCCACGGGAAGAAGCCAGGCCGAGAAACCTTCGTTCATGGAGAGCAATGGCTTGAGCTACACCCTATTGCGAGCTTCTTGTGGACTGACACCAGTTACGCTTCTTGGCCACCGGGGCAAGGGGCACGGAGTGTGGCTCGGGGTTGCGCTCTTTGCTTCCCTGGCCTGGATAGCAGAGAACTGGCAAGCCACCGTCGTAGGGGCGGACATCCGCAAGCAGACTCGACCGACGGCGCTGTGGCCCGGACTCGGTTTGGCTCTGGAGGCACGTTTCCTACGAATGGGCCGACTTGGCTTGGGAGCGGTGCTGTCAGCTACGGGCTCTTTGGCGAAGCGATACAGCGAGCCCCGTGACAGCGCGCACGAGGAGGCGATGTCGGGTATCTGGCTGAGGGCTGGGCTGAGACTCGAGATCCTCAGGCAAGAAACCTCAAGCACTTCTGACGAGACGAAGACCTGAAAGGATAGGAAGTGACCATCGAACGCCCCAGAGTCAGCAAGCGGGCACTCTGGCTTGCAACCGCGGTGCTCCTTTCAGCTTGGGAAACTGCCTCCGGAGCACCGGCCCACAGCAGCCGCATCGAGCAGTGGTGCTGGGAGGCCTATGAGGTGATCGCAACCACAGGAGGCGGCGTTGCCGCCGCCCGCGCGTGCGTTCCTCCAGTGCCACCCACGCGGCTCCTCGAGCCGTCCCAGATCGAGCGAGGACGCATTGTCCTGATGCTGGATGCAGGTCCGGGCCAGGACGCACGGGGCAGGCTTCTGCAAGACTGCCAGCGGCAGGTGCCCTCGCTTGAGTGGCAGTCCTCTGCCGGGCGGTGGGCACAAGTGGCCCTCGACATCCGGGACCTGCCCGCTCTGGATCGGGTGGAGTCACTCTATTTCGCGATGCTTCCCCCCAGGGGCATGCCGTTGGGCAATGCCGAATCTACCCGGCTAGGGTCTTTCGGCGCCGGAGCCACCACGAGCGAGGGAGTCGAGGCCTCGGGCGCGGATAGGCTCCAGGGCGAAGGTTTCAACGGTGAAGGAATCCGTGTGGGTGTCCTAGATGTGGGATTCGACGGCTACGCAGACCTCCTGGGCACCGAACTCCCCTCACACGTGGAGACGGCTGCTTTCTACCATGTTGGAGGAACGGCGGACATCAGCGGAGGCGGAGAGAACCACGGGACCGCTTGCGCCGAAATAGTCCACGACATGGCACCCGGGGCGGAACTGTACCTTGTCAACGCAGGAACCTTGACCGAGCTCGATGCCGCAGTGGAGTGGTTGATCGAGCAGGGTGTTGATGTGGTCTCACACTCGATAGGCTGGTTCTTTGGAGGCGGTGACGGGACCGGACCGATCGCAGACCTTGCGCGGGAGGCATCGGCGGCGGGGTTGATGTGGATCAATGCAGCTGGCAACGAAGCTCAGGCCTCCTGGAGCGGCGAGTTCGTGGACAAGAACCAGAATGGGTATCTGGAGTTCGAAGGCGACGACGAGTCGATTACATTCGGGCCACCAGGCCAGCAGGGCGAGGAGTTCAGCTTCGTCCTGGCGTGGGACCGCTGGCCGACCTCGGAAGACCTCGGTTTCACGATCGAGATAGCCGAGAAGCGACTGGGGAGTGGCGAAGAAAATACCGTACAGAGTAACTACCTCGCCTATGCCTACAGGGACATCCTCTACCATCGAAACTGGGCCCGCAGCACGATAGAAGTGAGAATCTTCCGGGAGCAAGGCAACGATCCAGCCTACCTTCGGCTCTTCTGTCTCTCCCACGCTGCACTGCCCGAACACAAGCAGCCGGACGGCAGTCTAGTGATCCCGGCCGACTGTCAGGAGGTAATCGCTGTTGGCGCGTACCGGCTGGGGGAGTCAGGTGCGATACTGGAGGACTACAGTTCCCGGGGCCCTACCGTGGATGGCCTGGAGAAGCCCGAGCTTTGCGCTCCCGATGACGTGACCACATGGACCATCCCCGCCTTCAAGGGCACCAGCGCCGCATGCCCCCACGTGGCGGGCGCAGCGGCCCTGTTGCTTTCGACAGCGCCTCGTGGGGGGTTCTTCAAGTTCCGGTGGCAGCAGGTCGAGGTTCGGCGGATGCTCGAGGCCTTCGCTTTGCCCCATGAGTTCGCCGACCCGCACGCAACAGTTTGGGGGCTTCTCGCCCTGCCCGGCAGCCCACAGTCGCAGCGCACCCGGATAGGAGCAATCGGGCGTGGCAACGTGCGGTTCTCACTCCCGGGCTGGGTGTATGCGCAGCGGCTCGAGGCATTCTCCATAGACGGCCGCAGGGTAGATGCACGGGAGTTCCGTGGCTTCCCAGGGTCCACCATCTGCTGGCCGTGTGGTAGCTCTATGGCAGCCGGCGAGAGCGGGGTCTATCTCCTGCGCTTCACCGGCGCACATGGGTCCTATGTG
>CAYMBA010000001.1:15601-68167 GCA_964388535.1 uncultured bacterium
CTCGCCTTGACGAAGCGCAGCCCTTGCGACTAGAGTTCCTGCTTTCTTGTTGCAGGACGGGCAACTCAACCGGCTCCCATCGGTGCTGCGGGCTGGGGAGCCTTGGGAGACAGCGTGGCAAGCTCACCCTTCGAGGGACTACTCGGCAGAATCAGAGGGGCACGGTCCATCATCCTCTCCACACACGACTGCCCCGACGGCGACGGAATCGGGACTGAGCTCGCACTCTGGCACTGCCTTCGCCCCGGTGAAAGAGAAGTACTGGTCGTCAACCCAGGAGAAATACCAAGACGCTTCCGGTTCCTGCCGGGTGCCGAGGCAGCACTTGAGTGGCAAAGCACCTCCGACGAGGACCGCGAGCGCGTACTGAACTCCGATCTCATCGTCGTGGTCGACACACACGAGTGGTCCATGCTCGGCCCGATGGAAGATCCGCTGAGGAAAACCGGGCAGGTCGTCTTCCTTGATCACCACCCCATGGGCGACGCCGATCCTAGAAACGTCTTCTGTGACCCTGGGTCGCCTTCTGTGGGAGAAGTGGCTTGGGTGGTGATCGAGAGTCTAGGTCTGGAGCTCTGTCCGGAGGCAGCCACGTGTCTCTACACCGCTGTCGCCTACGATACGAACTCCTTCAAATACCTGCGGGGTCGTCACGAAACGCACTTGATCGCAGCCGAGCTGATCCGGCGAGGCGCAGACACCGAGGCAATCTACAGGAACGTATTTGCCTCAAACCCGCCGAGCAAGATAGAGCTGCTGGGTGAGGTGCTGCGCTCAATAGCCTTCGAGGCTGAGGGCCGCATCGCATGGGTCCGGATCGAGCAGGATCTCCTCGAGCGTGTCGGCGCGTCCCGTGACGATCTGCGCGATGTCATTACGTACCTGCTCGAGATCGGGGGCGTGGAGATCGCGATCACCTTCAAGCAACGCACCGACGGTACGTATAAAGTTAGCTTCCGCTCGAAGGGGCGCTATCCGGTCGGCCCCCTGGCAGCCAGCCTAGGGGGTGGCGGGCACCAGTTCGCCTCGGGGGCTTACGTTCCCGGCGACTTCGACGAGGTGAAGGCCCACGTGCTCGCACTGGCCTCCGCCACCCTCCGCGACTCCTAGCGAATCTCGTCCCTGAATGCCTCCCGCGACTTCACTGGCGCCGGTGCGAAGTGGGGCTCCAGCGGTGGGTGTTCCTCGAGCAGCCTAAGCACTTCCTCGATACCGCGGTCCAGCTGT
Source organism: uncultured bacterium (assembly GCA_964388535.1). Taxonomy (GTDB): domain Bacteria; phylum Eisenbacteria; class RBG-16-71-46; order CAIMUX01; family WJJG01; genus CAYMBA01. The sequence goes on from CAYMBA010000001.1 coordinate 16,829, forward strand.
GCGTCGAGCCCGCGGGCCACATCCTGAGGGAGATTCTCCACCTCAATGTCAGGCTCGACTCCCCTGTTCTCTACCGCCCAGCCCCACCTGGGATGCCACCACGCAAACTCGGGCTGGGTAACAAGACCGCCATCGACAAGCCTGCGCGAGGCGCTTATCCCTATGACCCCACCCCAAGAACGCTTGCCAATGACAGGAGCAATCCCCGCCTCCTTGATGGCGGCACAGAATATGTCCCCGTCGGATGCGGCATACTCGTTTGTCAGAACCACGAATGGACCACGCAGTGCCCTTACAGGATATGGTGTTATGTCCCCCCAGCGTCCCCGGTCCCACCACAGCACCTTGCGCATCAGCCGGCTGACTACAAGCTGTGAGACGAACCCGCCTCCATTCCACCGCGCATCGACGATCATCCCATCGAGATCCAACTGCGGATAGAACCATCGCTCGAACATGGAAAGTCCCCACCCTCCCATGTCCGGGATGTGCACGTAACCAATCCGCCCACCGCTCCGCTCGAGAACATACTCCCTGTTCCGACGCACCCAGTCGGCGTAGCGCAGCATGAACTCCCGCCAGAAACCGATCGGTTCGACTACGACCTCGCGAGCCCCCTCCAGTCGCGGCTTGTCGTTTATCCCAAGCAACACTGCGTGCCCGGCCAAGCCATCCATGTACGCCTCGAGTGGCAGAGCGTCCTCGAAGCTACGATGATTGAGCGAAACGATATACTCTCCCTCCCGTGCATCTACACCCGGCTCCAGCAGAGGCGAGCGGATCCGGTCTACTGGATCCGCTCGCAGGATCCTGACGATCCGAAACGCATTGCCCTCCCGCTCGAGATCGGCTCCCAGGAGACCAGCCCCCCGGTGCTCGACCGACCTTCCCGGATCGCCGCCCCATACGTATGTGTGAGAAGTCGCAAGCTCGCTTATCATCTCGGCCAGCAGGTCGCTCAGGTCCTCTCGCGTGCCCAGTCTTGGCAGGAGTGTCGCATAGCGGTCCCTGACTGCTTCCCAATCCAGACCGCACATAGTGGAGTCCCAGTAGAAATCACGCATCTGCCGCCAAGCCTCGAAGAAGATCTGCCGCCACTCCTGTTTTGGATCCACCTCCAGAACCAGCGACGATAGCGAAACCTCCTCGCCTCCGTCCTTGCCCCCGCCCCCGGGGCCGGCATCCATGACCACGATGCGTCCCCGCGCTTTGAGCACCGCTATCTTCCCCGGCTCCGATTCGAAGTCATACGCTCTCACTCCCTCGCAGACAGTCTTAAGCTCCTTTTTCTTCATATCAAAGGCGACCAGTGTCGCCTTCGGCGCCCGCTCTTCGTCCATCTCTTCCTCGTCCCGGAGAAGCCCTCGCCGCTGATACGAAAGGAAATAGATCCTCTCAGATGCAGCTGCGAGGTTCGCATAGTCGCCGGCATCTACAGGCACCTCGACGAAACGCTCTTCAATGCCATCAAAGTCGATTTTCACTTCCTTCGGCTTCTCTTGCTTGCCGTGCTTATGCTCGCCCTCATGCTCTTGACCGTCTTCATCCTCCTCCTCCCCGTCCTCCTCGGAGTCCTCAGCATCCTCGAGCTCAGGAATCCCTGCCGTCTTCGCAAACGGATTTCTCACGTCCTTGCGAAGCAATATCAGATAGGGCTTCACCGAGTTCATGATGATGCTCTCGAAGTCCAAGTCCCCTAGGTGGGGATTTATGACACGGTTGCTGAAGAAGTAGAGATAGCGGCCTTTCGGATCCCACTGAGGCCCATAGTCGTTGGTGGTCCAGGTCGTAAGCTGGTGGGTTTCCTTCTTGCGGACGTCGTATACGAAGATCGAAGTGAACCCCACCCTGTTGGCTTTCGAGTATGCCAACCACCTGCCGTCGGGACTCCACGCATAGTCCTCTATCCTCTCCTGATCGGAGTGGTCGACAAGATGAGGTTTACCACCGCCGGCCTTGACGATCCACAGATCGTGTGCCTGGTCTCCGTATGCAATCCACTCGCCGTCGGGGCTCCAGGAGGGGTGCAAGTGCCACCGGCTCCGATCCTCCTTGCTCACAAGAAGCTCTTCGCCTCGGCCCCACGCATCCTTGCTGACCAGGCGCTCCTCTCCAGAGGCGTCGGTGACATAGGCAATGCGCTCACCTTCGGGATCGAAGCAGATCCTGCTCTCTCGGGAGGAGCTGCGCTGTACAACAGGCAGTATCACACCTTCTTCGACCGGGACAGAAAAGATCTCTCCGCGCACGACCACCGCAAGCCGCTCGCCGTCGGGGGCAAGATCGAAGCCCGTCATGAAGCGGCTGGGGTTTGGGTACCTCGAGCGAGTAAGTATCCGCTCGCTGGGAACCTCGATCTCTACGACTTGCACAGAGCTCGTTCGTGGGTCGAAGATGTGTACCGAGGCACCAAGTGTGAAGACAATCCTGCCGTCAGGAGACATCCCGGGATGCCGAACGTCCCAGAGATCGAAGTCCGTATGGCGCTTCTTCTGCGAACCGTCCGGGAGCATCGACCAGATGTTGGCTGTTCCTCCCCTGTCGCACACGTAGTAGATCCTTCCGCCGTGCCACATGGGGTACGCATCCAGCCCATCGAAGTGCGTCACAGGATGGAAGTCTGCCTTCTGCGGGTCCCCAACCCAAACCTCCGGGGCTGTCCCGCCCCGGTAACGCTTCCATGTGCCGCCACCGCGCAGCCTGTTGAAGGCCCACAGACCCGTTTCGGGGTCGACCGCAAGCCAGACAGCAGTCCCGATTGGCGCCCGTTCGGGTTCTCCGCCCTGAGGATCGACGAAGTAGATGCCACCCGGAAAGTGTGCGTCGTTCCGGGGACTCTGGAATATGATCTTCCCATCTGGGGTCCAGCCTATGACCTGGTCCGGCGCAGGATGCCACGTCAAACGGCGTGGTTCCCCCCCGCCGGCAGGAATGACGTAGACATCGCTGTTGCCATCGTAGAGGCCCGTGAAGGCAATCAGTGACCCATCGGGGGAGAACCGCGCGAATGCCTCATCCCCGGGGTGCGTAGTAAGACGGCGGGCCTGCCCGCCTGAGGCATCAACGAGCCAGAGGTCACCCTCGGCTGTAAAGACAATCCTGTCGCCCCAAAGATCTGGGTTGCGGACATAGGCCTCTTGGGTGGCCCTGGAATCCGGGGCCACACACAAGAGCCAAGCAAGTAGCCAGAGCAGGATTGTTCTTTGCATCTAGACCTCCAAGAGCCGTCAGCGGGGGAACCCAGGCTCGGGATCAACGATGGTCTTTCCGATCATGCCCCCGCGAGGATGGTCTGCCCCGCCAGTATTTCCGCAGCGCTTCGGCAAGGACCTCGCTTGGAACAGGCAGTGATCGGAGGGCAGCTGGACGGACCAGCCACCAGAGGTAGTTCGCAGCTGTCGAGATGGCCCTCTGGGGCAGCCGGGACATCGCCGGAGGCATTGGCAGGTTCCCTCCCTCCCGGGCCTCTTCCAGCACGCCACGCAACGAAAGCCGATCGAGCGTAGCTTCGAACTCCTCGCGGGCGCGCTGCTTGGCCTCCGAGAGGACCATCTGGATCCTGCTTTTCACATGCACCTCGCTGTCACCAGAGGTCTCAACCGACACGAAAAGTATCTGCGGGTGATCGGCGACGACCTTTACCTGTACGCCATCGCTCTGAGTGCTGGGCATGCAACCGAATGGCTTAACCGAGACGACCATGTGAGCCTTGCGCTTTCGCGCGGCGAGGATCGTCTTTGCCACCTCCAGATGGCCTTCCCCACCCGCTATTCTTGTGTTGTAGTAGTCCTGCGCGTATTTCGCCAGCAGCTCCATGGATGCCAGCGGTTCCGTGCGGAATCCGAGAGCAGCTCGGTAGGTGTTGTACACCGAGTCGAATAGTATCTGCCCTGCCAGCAGCTTGAGCTCGGCAAGGGGTGAGTAGCGTGGCCCGTCTTTGCCTCGTGCGATCTTGCGGTCCCGGTTTTTCTGCAGCCGCGACCACAGAAGGTACTCTATCCAGGTGCCGACGGGCTCGACAATGACCTCAGCACCCTCGCTCTCCAGCCATCTAGCGATCTGGTAGTTCCCATCACCCTCGGTCGTTTGCGCCCAGAACTCACCTGTGATCTTCACCTTCGGTTTGACGCGGAGGTAGTCTATCCGAACCCGATCCAGAGCACGTCGAACACGCCGCAGGGTAGGTACCGGGCTTTCCCTGTCTCTCAAGGCCCAGTAGAGCCATCTCTTCGCTTGCTCCAGAACGTCGTCCACAGAACCTGGTTCGACCTCGTACGGTCTGAGGGCGTAGCCTGTTTCATTGAGCAGGTCGCCCAGGATGAGCGCCCGGATGAGCGCATTGATGAACTCCCGGTCCACCCACTCCATGCCTTCGGGAGGTTCACCGGAGATGCCTGCATCCTGTTGCAGGACGAGCACTCTGAATCGCGGGAACCCCGCCTGGGCCAGGGCCCGCCTGTATTCGGCCTCGTACATCCCGAAGCGGCACGGCCCGCAAGAACCAACGGTCAGGTAAGCAAAGCGGTCCTCGATATCGGGGACACCAGCTTTCTTCAGCTTGAACAAGTACTTCAGCAGATTCCCTATCGTGTAGTAAGCGGGATTGCACATGCCCCGGTTGCAATACTCCTTCCCCAGGGCGAGCGCGTCGTTGTCAGGTACTGGAAGTGCCTTGACGTGGAAACCGAGTCCCTCCCACGCCCCCTCGATGAGGCGCTCGTGCGCGCGCGTCAGGCCCCCAAAGAGGATCGTTACGCGCCTGGCGTCTTGCACATCCAGACCGCGCTCGGGTGCAAGCCGATACTGGGTGCCCCCTTCGCTCCCGGAAGCCCGGTTGTCTTTAGCCGAAGCCATCAGGTGCCCCAAGTTCTACGCCCTGGCCCATGCCCCGCATCCCGGTACCATGGAGCAGCGTTCTCTGTTCCGCCCGACGCGGGTCCCTTGGCGCTTGAGCCCCGAATCGGGCAAGGCCCTCACCCCGTACCGCCTTGGTGCAAGCAGTGCGGTGACCTAGACAGCCGCGCCAGCCATGGCAGGCTCTGTCACCTCCTCCAGATTGCGCACTTCCGAATCCACGCGCCCGAGCACCTCGCGTTCGTACTGCTTCAGGAAATAGTGGATCGTTTCTACGCGAAGTTTGATCGCTCCCGTGGGCCGGTTCTCGTCGATCTCATGGAAAGTGAAATATGGTGTGTGAGAGGCCTCCATGATAGCCTCTATCGTAGAATAGATTGGTGCATCGTGACCGCAGCGGAAACTGCTCAGATCCAGCGCCACCAGGTTGCGATGCCTAGCTACCACCTTGGCTGCCCAAACCTTCAGGTTCGAGTTCGCGCTGAAGGAGTTCTTCCAAACGTCGGATATGTCCATGGGTCCCGAAATCAGACCCTCTTCAACCTCGGAGCCGAAAAGCTCGTTGAGGAAGCCTGGCTCCCGTGGGAGCGCCATAGCCGGTATGACCGGATAGCCCAGCTGCACCAACCTCTCTACAATGCCATGGTTGAGACCCGGGTCGTCATGGTAAGGGCGAGCTAGCAGCACGATGCCGACGCGCCGATGCTTCTCCAGTTTGCGTATCTCCGCAAGCGCGCGGGCCTGAAGGCGCGCAAGCCGCGCTTCCATGACCCGGAAGCCAACCTCGATAGCCTCTCGGTTCTCTGCAGCGCTCACGCCGAGCAGAGGACCCCAGAAGGAAAGCATCTCCCCTTCCAGCAAACCCTTTTGATTCATGTGAAAGTGCGGGTCGAAATACCGCTTACCCATCCGTGAAAACGTGTCGGTCTCGCGTGTGAAAGCAGCCTTGACGACTTCCGGTGCAGCCTGGGATGTCGGACAGACGGCCTGATCCACGGCCGGCTCCACTTCACCAGGCAGGTCTATGAGGACCGGGAAGAAGATCCAGTCGCACTTCTTCTTAAAGAGCAGGTCATGGACGTGTGCTAGGGCCAGTTTCGACGGGTAGCACGTATCGATAGACCCGCGGCGCATGCCCTCCCGAAACAGCTCCTCAGTCGTGCGGCCCGAGAAGACGATCCCTTCCCGGGGAACGCCAAGGGCTCTCAGGTAGCCCACAAAGAAGGGAGCCACCTGGTAGAGATTGAGCGCCCTCGGTATGCCGATACGAATCCGATTGCGGAGCGAGACACCTTTGCGCCGCCCCAAGAAGTGAGCAAGTCCTCTCCAAGGCTTCCGGGGCTCCCGCACAGGCAGCAGGTGTTCGTCGACTCTGGCGTCGAATGCGGTTCGCGCTGCCAGCAAGGAAAGATCGGTCCCAGAAGGCTTCTTCAAGGCCCGACTCTTCTCCATCCCAGGAAGAACTCGGCCCCGCTCGCAAGAGGCAACCACGAAGTGCCGAGGCTCGCCGCCTGGCAGCCGAGCCGTGAGGATGGTCCTGGGGCACCTGTTCGGACACAACTTGCACCGGGTCGACTCGTCTTGCCTCGAAGAAACGGTCATTCCCTCGAGCGCCTCGAAACCAACAAAGCGGCTCCCACGTTCGTGCAGACGCTTCTCCATCATTTCGAGGACGACACCGATGGCCCCCGACTCACCGGCGTGCGGATGGACCCTTATCCTCGCGCCCTCGACCCTCTCGGTGATGAAATCCACCTGTGCCTTGACCGCAGCCTCGTTCCGCTGGGTCCCGCCCTGGAGCATGAAAGAACGTCCCAAGCGCTCCAGATTCGGTTCCCCCACCACATAGAGCCACACGTTCTGCGGAAGCACCCTGGCCAGGCCGGCCAGGATCTCCTCGGGCCTCCAACCCATCTGCTGGAAATTGACGATGTCAGCCTCGAGGAAGACCGCACAGCCGAAGTTGAAGCGCGGAACGCGTTGGGCGGAGAAGGCCGCATCAGCGAAGCGCTCCAGGGGAATCCCGAAGCGCTGGGCGGTGCTCTGGAGGAAATAGCCGTTACCGGCGGAGCATTGGGTGTTCAGGCGGAAGTCTCTCACGCGGCCGTCCCTGAGCACCATCACCTTTATGTCCTGACCGCCTACATCCACGATCACATCCACATCGGGGTCGACCTCCAGGGCACTGCGCGCGTGGGCAACCGTCTCGACAAGCACCATGTCAGCCCCGATGAATTCTCCCAAGATGTCTTTGGCATAGCCCGTAACCCCCAGGGCAGCGATCTCCAGACGCTTACCTGCCTCAGCTGCCTCATCCCTCATTCGCTGCAGCACATGGCGGGCGTCGTCCACAGGGTCACCGCCTGAGAGGCGGTAGGCCTTTGCGAGGAGCCGCCGCTGCTCGTCCATCGCAACGGCCTTTGTCGAAGTAGAACCGGCATCGAGCCCCACGAGCACCCTCGCAACAGGGCCACGGCAAAGGCGGAATCCCAAGGCCGGCTCCTGTCGTGCCAGATTGGCGACCCACTCGCGGTCGGCCCTATTCTTTATGAGCGGCGGCAGCGTCGTCTGCGAGACATCGGTGCAAAGACCCGCAGCGAGCCTCTTCCTGACCTCGGCGAGGCTCGGGCCCATGACTCCATCCGCCTCCGCCTGGACCTCGAGCACGGCACCTATAGCCGCGAAGAAGCAGCTCGAGTCTGGAACGACTACCGGCGGGTGCCCGTTGCCAGGTCTGAAGCCCCGCTCTTCCCATAGGGCAAGAAGGTTCCTGTGCCAGGCGTCCTGAAGCCCGGGCAGGAAGGCATTGGGCCCTCCCAGGAGCAGTACGGGCGGAATGAGCGTCGTTCCGCGTGCGAGAACACTCAGGTTCTGCTGCACAATGGCTTCGAAGAGCGAAGCCATCAGCTCGTCCCTCGGGACCCCCTGCTTCTGGAGGCTGTTTATGTCGGTTTCGGCGAATACCCCACATCGGGCGGCGACGCGGTGGATCCGTTTTCCTTCAAGTCGTATCCCGCGCAGTTGATCATCAGGAATGCCGAGCTTAGCGGCGATGCGGTCGATGACACTACCGGTGCCGCCCGCGCACTTGTCGTTCATGCTGAAGAACTTCCGCCGGCTTCCACCCTCCCGCATCCAGATGATCATCTTCGCATCCTGCCCGCCAAGATCGACCACGCTGCCGGCTTCTGGGTGGAGGCGCTCTGTGGCAATGGCCACAGCGTTGACCTCCTGCAGGAACCGGGCCCCAGCGCACTCGGCAAGCGGCCGGCCGCCGCTGCCGGTGAAGGCAACAACAGAGTGATCGGTTGCTTCGGGAAACTCCTTGGCGACGCGGGCAAGGAGACGCAAGAGCGAGTCGGTCTGGCGCGTGCCGTGGCGCTCGTAGAACTCGGCTAGCCTCAAGGTGCTGTCACCTTTGGTCACGACGACCTTGACAGCCGTCGATCCGATATCACAGCCGATCCAGTACGTCTGCCGCCCTGCCCGACTCACTTGGACTTTCCTTGGGCGAGTGTGAACTCCCAGGCGCACACGTAGTCTTCCCCCCGCGGATCCGGTGGGGCACCGATGCACCTGGTCTCGATCCTGGGATCAATGGTACTAGCGAAGGTCGTATACTCGATGATCCCTACCTCCTTGCATGGGAAGTCTGGAAGGCCCTTTCGCTGCCTGGCATCTTGTACCCTGCACGTGCGCATCTTGAAGATTAGTTTTCCCGCCTCGGGTCTCTCAGCCGCCTGCACGTTGAGGTGACTGTAGAGCCGGTAGCGGAGCGCGCGTTCCAGCGCATCTAGGCCGCCTCCGGGCTCTATCCCCAGCGCCTTCATGATCCGCTTCGCCTCCAGCGGCGAGAAGCGGCTCCAGGCCTCTTTGTCGCACTCTATTGCGGCCTCCATCCCGAAGCGCTTCTCGACGGCCTGGAACCACAGTCCATCGTGCGCCAGCCACAGTTTGGCAGCGATCTGCAGGAACCCGCGCAAGGAGTCGGCGTCCATCGCCTCCCAGATGCTTTGCCTCTCCCGATCTGCCATCTGCAAATACCTCCCGAAGCGGTGAATTTGACACTAGAGCGGCGGTTCTTCAAGTGAGCCACGGCTGCACGAAGGATCGGGTGTGTGGAGAGCCTGAGGTGTGGGCCAGGAGGATGGAAAGCGAAAGCGAAAGCGAGAGAAGAACATGAGCTGCCCCCTCGACGAGGACCATTCCCGCAGCCAAGTGGGAATCAGGGCGCAGCCCCTTCTTCCGCAGCCCCACCCGCAGCAGCACCGGAGCGCTCTATTTCGCGCAGTCGCCTCCGCAGCAGACTCCTGCGCATGGCAGAGAGGTGATCCACAAAGAGCTTACCGTCGAGGTGGTCAATCTCATGCTGGACCACCCTGGCCATAATGCCGGTCATTTCCTCCTGGCGCTCCTTGCCCTCGGGATCCACGTATGCAACAAGGATCCTCGCCGGACGCCTGACGTCTGCATAGACACCCGGGATGCTCAGACACCCCTCCTCGCGCACCTCACTGCCGGAGTACTCCAGCACCTCCGGGTTGACAAGGGCCAGCTTCCTCGTGCCTGGCTCATCCAAAGGCGTGGGATCCACGACCACCACCCGCAGCAGCGTATCAACCTGAGGAGCCGCCAGGCCTATGCCAGGGGCCTCGTACATCGTATCGAAAAGGTCTGTTATGAGAGCGGCTACTTCGCCGTCGACCTCACGCACCGGGCCGGCCACCTTCCTGAGGCTCGGGTGACCGTATACTATGATCCTCCGTGTAGACATCTGGCTCCCTCGCACAGAATCACGGCTCACCGCCCAGGAATCTCTCGGCGTCGATTGCGGCCATGCACCCGGACCCAGCCGCCGAGATCGCCTGGCGGTACCGCGGGTCGGCCACGTCGCCGGCCGCAAAGACCCCACGGACACTGGTTCTGGTTGAGTGGGGTTCGGTAACGATGTAGCCGACCTCGTTCACCTCTAGCTTTCCCTTGAAAGGATCCGTGTTGGGCTTATGTCCAATTGCAATGAACACGCCGTCGCACGGAAACTCCGTCTTCTCCCCGGTCTTGACGTTCTTCAAGACCACGGCGGTGACTTTCTTCTTCTCCACGTCCTTTATCTCGTCGACGACCGAGTTCCAGATGAACTCTATCTTCTCGTTCGCCTTCGCCTTCTCCTGCATGTACTTCGAAGCGCGAAGCTCGTCACGCCTGTGAACGATGCTTACCTTCGATGCAAAGCGTGTCAGGAAGATGGCATCCTCGAGTGCCGTGTCACCGCCGCCCACTACCACCACGTGCCTATCCTGGAAGAAGAACCCATCACAAGTCGCACATGCACTCACCCCGGCGCCGCGAAGCGCCGTCTCGGACTCCAGACCCAGCCAGCGCGCGGAGGCCCCGGTCGCTATGATGAGAGCCTCACACTCGATCTCCTTTCCCCCGCTGGCACGGAGCTTGAACGGCCTTCCCGAGAGATCCACGTCGGTGATTTCGGTCTGAAGGAAGCGGGCCCCAAAGCGCTCAGCCTGCTTCCTGAAGCGGTCCATGAGCTCAGGACCCTGGATCCCCTCCGGGAAGCCTGGGAAGTTCTCCACATCCGTCGTGATCATCAACTGCCCGCCGGGCTCGGTTCCCTCGACGACTAGTGGCTCCAGCTGCGCACGCCCGGTGTATATGGCTGCAGTCAGCCCCGCTGGACCTGACCCCAGGATGACCACCTTCTCCATTCCTCTCCCCCCGTAGTTGCTCAACCCTGCATCCCACTCAAACGCGCCGCGGCTTGCGGCGAGTCCCGGTCTCCACTCTCTCGACCCCGAGCATGAACCGCTCAACGCTCGATGCGATCGAAGAGGCGTCGAGTCCTACCAACCGCAGCAGCTCGGTTCGGGTTCCATGCTCGATGAACCGATCGGGAAGTGACAAGCGCAGGAACCGAGCCCTCGGACCGTCCGGCTTCATAGAAGCAAGCCCTGCGGCTACTAGATCACCCAGTCCGCCCCGCGGTGCATTCTCTTCTATCGCCACCAGAACTGGCTCTCTCAACAAGTGCGACAGCATGTTGGAGTCGATGGGGCGCAAGAATCTGGCGTTTACGACTCCCAGCCGAATGCCCCGTTCTCCCAGGATCTCGGAGGCCTCAAGTGCTGCCTGAACCATGGTGCCAGTGGCCACTATGGTGCCCTGGGGACCCTCTCGCAGACGCTCCCAGGAGCCAAGGCGTACGGGCTCAGGCTCGTGGGCCAGGGCATCTTCATCGGGAACCTCTGCCCTCGGGTAGCGGAGCGCGAAGGGACCCGAGTCATATTCGAGTGCCGTAAGAAGAATATCGCGCAACTCCTTGCCGTTTCTGGGGATGGCTATCACCATTCCCGGGACCGAAGATAGATAGGAAAGATCGAACGCTCCATGGTGGGTCGCGCCGTCCTCACCTACCAGTCCTGCCCTATCCAAACAGAAGATCACCGGCAGTCTCTGAAGCGCTATGTCATGGATCAGCTGGTCGTATGCCCTCTGGAGGAAGGTCGAGTATATGGCGACTACTGGCCGGAGACCTTGAGTCGCCAGCCCTCCAGCAAATGTAACCGCATGGCCTTCGGCAATCCCGACATCGAAGAACCGCGAAGGGAAACGCTCTGCAAAGGGCGCAAGCCCAGTGCCGTCGCACATGGCCGCCGTTATGGCCACCATCCGCGGGAAGCGCTCTGCGAGCTCCACCATCGTCTCGCCAAAGATCTTCGTATACGTGAAGCGCTCAGGCTCTGGCTCGCTCTTGCCACTCTCAGCCCTGATCGGGGGAATGCCATGGTATTTCCGCGGGTTCGACTCGGCATCCGCGAGGCCCTTTCCCTTCTGGGTGACGACGTGAACGAGGACCGGGCCGCGCATCGAGCGAACCCTCTCGAAGACAGAGATCAACCTCTTCAGGTCATGGCCGTCCAGGGGACCCAGATAGCGGAAGCCGAGGTTCTCGAAGAAAAGCCCGGGTGTGATGAGCCCCTTCAGGCTCTCTTCGATCTTCCGGACGGCCTGCCGCACTGCCGAGGTGACTTTGGGCAGCCGGCCTGTCAGGTCCCAGACATCCTTCTTTACCCTCTCATACAGCGGATGGGTGATGATCTCGGTGAGATGCCTCGAGAGCCCGCCCACGGTCGGGGAGATGGACATCCGGTTGTCGTTCAGAACCACGATGAGATCCCTGTCCGAACCTCCGGCCTTATCCAAGCCTTCGAGTGCCAGCCCACCGGAGAGGCCCCCATCACCTATCACCGCAACAACCTTGAAATCCTCGCCACGCAGATCACGCGCCGTCGCAATGCCGAGGGCGGCGGAAATGGAAGTACTGGCGTGCCCTGCGCCGAAAGGATCGTGGGCACTCTCGGTGCGCTTGCAGAAGCCGCTCAGACCTCCCATCTGGCGTAAGTGCCTGAAGGCTTCCCTCCTGCCGGTCAGGATCTTGTGCGCATAGCACTGGTGCCCCACATCCCAGACGATCTTATCCCTGGGAGACCGAAACACCCTGTGAAGGGCCACGGTCAGCTCGACGACCCCAAGACTCGGAGCCAGGTGCCCACCCGTTCGCTTGACGGTCTCTATGATGTAAGAGCGAATCTCCCTGCACAGATCCTGCAGATCCTGAAGAGGCAGCTCACGCAGGTCCCCTGGCCCGTCTATGTGGCTCAGCAGCCGATATCCTTCCACTTCTGTGCCCTCCCGGGCCCCTTGGGGCCCTGCTCGCCACGCGAGAGCGCGGTCATACGATCCGCGCTCGCCCGCAAGCACGGTCTGCAATCCACGCAGGCTATTCCCGGGTGTACATCCCTGTCAAGCCGCACCCGCCTAGGCCTTTGCTGTGCTCCGGTTCCGAGCGACTTGGATAGGCCCTCGCACAATCTGTATTCTGCTCGGGTTCCGTGCGCTGGGCGGGAGCGGTTGCATGGAGAGGCGCCCGACTGCACCGAGGATCTGTGCCCGGCGCGGCGCAGGGCAGGCAGCCTGGCCTGCTCCTTGGTTTCGGGGGTGGATGTGCCGTATAAGGGCGAGCTCTATTCGCTGCTCACAGCTTTGCTGTGGGCCAACTCAGTGGTGCTCTTCCGCATGAGCGGAAGGCATCTAGCTCCTCTTGCCCTCAATCTGTTCAAGAATGTAGTCGGCACAGCCTTACTAGCTATCACAACCTTGGCCCTCGGCCATTCGCTGCTTCCCCATGCGCCCCTCAGGGAGTACGTGCTTCTGGTGGCAAGCGGTGCTGTGGGCGTGGCGCTGGCGGACACGTTCTTCTTCAGGAGCCTGAACATCCTGGGTGCTGGCCTCTCATCGATCGTAGGCTTCCTGTACAGCCCGTTCGTGATCGCTTTCTCCATGATGCTGTTGGGCGAGCGTCTGAGCTTCGGAGATGCCACCGGCGGCCTCCTCATCCTGGCGGCCGTCCTCCTCTCCTCGAAACATGCCCCACCCAAGGATGTCAGCCGCGCCGAGATGATGCGCGGGCTCATCGAGGGCGCGGTTTCGATGGCACTGATGGCACTCGGTGTCGTCATGACCAAGCCCGTCCTCGACCGATCGAGCGCACCACTCGTCTGGATAACGACCCTGAGAATGCTGAGCGGGACACTGAGCCTGGCCGTCATCTGTAGAGTGGCGCCCTCGCTGCGCTGGACGTGGGAAGCCTTCAAGCCGTCTGCAGCATGGCGGATCACACTTCCATCGGCGTTCCTGGGATCCTACATTGCTGTGGTGGTCTGGCTGGCAGGGATGAAGTACACCACCGCGAGTGCAGCTTCACTGCTCAACCAGATGAGCGCAATCTTCATCCTTCCGCTGGCCTCGCTGTTTCTCCAGGAGCCGATAACACGGCGCAAGGCGGTGGCAATTGCGATAGCACTCGCGGGCATTGTACTGGTCACCTTCTGGTAGGGTGCTTTGCATAGGGCGAGGAGGGAAACCATGAAGAGAATAGGTGTCATCCTGAGCGGATGCGGTGTCAAAGACGGAAGCGAGATCCACGAAGCCACTCTCACCCTCTATTACATCTATGCGAAGGGAGCAGAAGCAGTCTGCATGAGCCCCGATGCCCCCCAGGCGGCGGTCGTCGACCATAGGACGGGCAAGGAGACCGGTGAGAAGCGAAACATGCTGACCGAGGCTGCCAGGATCGCACGCGGCGAGATCCTCCCTCTGAAGTCGGTCAAAGAGGCCGACCTAGACGGCCTCCTGCTGCCCGGCGGCTTCGGGGCTGCGATGAACCTCTGCACATATGCGCAGAAAGGCCGCCAGATGGAGGTGCGAGCGGACGTTGCATCGCTTCTGGAAGCGGTCCATCGCGCCGGTAAGCCCATCGGAGCAATCTGCATCGCCCCCGTGCTGGTGGCAGCGGTATTTGGTCGCATGGGCATTCCCGTGGAGGTCACGGTCGGGAACGATGCTTCCGTAGCAGCAGACATCGAGTCCTTCGGCGCCCGGCACGTAGAGAAGCCGGTGCACGAGGCCCATGTGGATGAAGCCCACAAGATCGCTACTGCGCCGGCCTACATGCTCGGCCAGAACATCGCCGAGATAGCGCCCGGCATCGAGAGGGTGGTAGAGGCTGTGCTGAGGATGGCCTCATAGCCCTCAGGCCGAAGGAACATGGATCAGGCACAGACAGCCCAGTACCTCAGGCGGGCAGCACTGGCCTCCTACCTGAGGGACGGCCCGAACACATTGGCATCGGAGCTGAGGCGGACGGCGGCGGCGATCCGCAGGATGGATGCCCACACCTGGGAAGCGTGGCTGGCCGGCACCGCCGGTGCCGATATGCGGGTCCCCAAATGGCTGGCCGCCGAGGTGAGATCGCTGGCCCGGGAAGGCCTCTCGCCGCGCATTGACGAGCTCATGGCAGCCGTGCCACCGGGGCTCTTCGACCTCGTAAGACTGCGGGGCCTGAACGAAGAGCGGGTCCGCAGGCTCTGGAAGGACCTCGGTGTCATCTCCATAAACCAGCTCGACAGGGCCATCCGGAGGGGCCGGCTGGACGACCATGAGCGCTTCGGGCCGCAGATGGCTCGCCGGCTTGCCGATGCCATAGCCAAGCTCCACAAAGCCCGCGGCTACAGGCTGCGCAAGGAAGCTCTCGCGCAGGCGGAACGCCGGGAGGAGGAACTGCGCCAAACGAAGGGCCTGCTTCGGTTGCAACGAGCTGGAGAGCTACGCCGAGGCAACGAGCTCGTGGGTGCACTGGTGTGGGTGGCCGAAGCCGAGGACCCAAACGCCGTGCTGGGGAGGCTGGGAACAATCGATGAGGGCGCCCTGGACCCCCCGGGGGTGCCGGACCGGGTGCTGCTCTATCCGGAAGACGGACTGCCGGAAGAGGTCGTCGTCGTCGACCCGAGGCGCTTCCCCGCGAGGCTGTTTCTCGAGACCGGCAGCAGAGCCCATGTGAGGCTGGTACTGTCTCGGCTCGCAAGATCTGGGCTGGCTTACGCCGACGGCGGGGGTGAAGGCAGCAGAATCTCATGGTTGCCCGCCTCTGAGGAGGAGATCTACCGGAAGGCCGGGCTCCAGTTCGTTCCGCCCGAGCTTCGCGAGGCCCGCGGTGAAATCGGTGCTGCCGCCTCGGGCACCCTGCCCCGCCTGCTCGAGGCCGAGCAGATCCGCGGTGCCATACACATCCATTCGCGGTGGAGCGACGGGAAGGCCACAATCGAAGAGATCGTGCGCGAGGCAATCGACCTTGGATGGTCGTACGTGGGGATTGCCGATCACTCGAAGGCCGCCTTCTACGCCGGCGGGCTCAGTGCCGAGGACCTCTTGCGGCAAGCCAAGGAAATCCACTCGCTCAGGAAGGCATACCCACAGATAAGAATCTTCCACGGCGTTGAATGCGACATCCTGCCCGACGGCTCGCTCGACTACACAGAAGAAGAGATGGAGCACCTGGATTTCGTCATCGTCTCGGTGCACAGCGCAACGGCAATGGCCCCGGATGCGATGACGGAGAGGATAATCAAGGCCATCGAACACCCGCGCGCCAACATACTGGCCCACCCCTCGGGCCGCCTCCTCCTGGAGCGGGGGCCGATAAGGGCCGACTGGGAAAGAATCCTTGATGCAGCGGCAAGTCATGGGGTGGCCATAGAGTTCAACACCGTTCCCCGCCGCCTCGACTTGGACTGGAGACTGATCCGCACGGCCACACGCAAGGGTGTCAAGATAATGCTCAACCCCGATGCGCACGACCTGGCTGGCATGCACAGTGTCTATGACGGGCTCCCAACAGCGAGGAAGGGGTGGCTGACAGCGGAGCAAACACTGAATGCGCTCGATGCAGAGCGCCTGGAGGCTTTCTTCCAAAATGGCACGACGGCTTAGGACCGAAACAAGGCGTAAGAAGACTCAGGGTGCTGAGTGCCCGAAGGCCGATCCCTCGGCCGACCTCGAGGCTCGCAAGAAAAAAGTCCGCTCCATCATCCGCATCTTGAAGCGGCTCTATCCAGAGGCGGGATGTACCCTGGACCATAGGGATCCCTTTCAGCTCTATGTCTCTACGGTCCTCTCGGCCCAGTGCACGGACGAGCGCGTCAACCAGGTCACACCGAAGCTCTTCAAGCGCTTCCCCAGCCCAGAGGCGCTCGCAGCAGCTCCGCTCTCCGAAATCGAGGAGATCATCAGGCCCACCGGCTTCTTCAGGAACAAGGCAAAGAACATAAAGGCTGGCGCAAGGGTCATTGCTGAGCAGTTCGGGGGCAAGATGCCCCGGACCATGGAAGAGTTGCTGAAGATTCCCGGCACCGGGCGGAAAACGGCCAATGTGATACTCGGCGACGGATTTGGGATACCGGGGATCGTGGTTGACACGCATGTGAAGCGGCTCTCGAAGAGACTGGGTCTGACCAAACACACCGATCCGGTCAAGATAGAGGCCGATCTGTGCGCTGTGATCCCCAAGAGCCAGTGGATCGCGATCGGGCATCTTTTCATGTACCACGGAAGGGCGGTCTGTACGGCAAGGAAACCGGCGTGCGACCACTGCGCGCTGAGGAAGCACTGCCAGGCCTACGCCGCAGGTGAAGTTCCATAGGGTGGATTCACGCCGGAGGGGCACCCCGGCCGTCCCAGGGGGTGGCCCCGCTTGGAGCAGCGGGCCCGACCACTCTCCTACCCCCCCGATGCCCCCTGCGCCGATGGGACCCCAGATGGTTCCTGCACCCCAGACATCACCTTGGTTTGCAGCAAGGCCAGCTTGCGCTTCACCTCCTCCAGATCGATCTCTGAGTTCCGGCAGGGCCCTTCCGGCCGCCTGTTGGGAATGCCTATCACAGGCACCTGGGGCCCCACCTCGAGGATGCCCGCCACGAGGTCCCTCTCGCATGCAACTGCAAGCACCCCCGAAGGCGCACAGCGCCTCACCTCGAAGCGCGCCTCCTCCCCGCCAACCACGACTGCGACACAGACGCCGGCCTCGGCCGCCAGCGCCTTGACAGCCTTCATGAGCGGGGCCTTCAGACAACGGGGGGCGAGCAGGAGTACGGGCGCGGCTGACCGGGGCGTATGGGCTGCCTCTACCAGCCCGTTCGAGACGTGCACGAAGGAGTGACCCAGCCTGTCGCGGTCGATTCGGAAGAACCCCGCAAGCGAGCGGGCCGCAGACCAGCTGGCGGCCGAAAGCCGCAGCAGCCGGCTGGCGAGCGACCAGGGAAGCCGCAGGCCCCAGAGGGCAGCCCGCAAGAGCGCTACGGGCAAGAGCAAAGAGAGCACGAAGAAGCTGCCTATCACCCTCAGGATGCTGGTGCTCACCCCAAGGGCCGCCAGCCTCGGAGCAGCAAGCCACAGCAGGAGAATCAACGCGGCAGCAGCGGTCAGCGAAAGCAGAAGCGCAATCAGAAGGTATGTGCCCGGGCCGTCGGTTGGCTGCGAGAGGGGCATCCCGGGACGCCAGTCGGCCCACTCGTCGCCGAGATAGCGCGGCCTGGGGTCTTCCACCCGGGCGGCCCCTCCGGCTTCAGCAGGGCTCTTGGCTGACACGCTCCGCCTCCTGCGGATACAACACTATTGCAATCGCCACCTCGGGCGCACCGTTGGCCGGGAGCTCCGGCGGGCCCTAGACGCTGACGACTTCCTCGATCTCAGGGAACGCCTGCTTGAGCACCCTCTCCACACCGAGGCGCAACGTCATTACCGCCATGGGGCATGTGCCGCACGCCCCCTTCAGCCGCACGAACACCTTGCTGTCCTTGACATCGATCAGCTCGATGCCGCCGCCGTGCGAAGCCAGGGCCGGCCTGATCTGCTTCTCGATCAGCTCCTCGATTGCAGCGCGGTCCATCGTTCCTCCGTCAATCCACGAAGAGAAGCCTCTCCGCAGGATACCCGCATAGTGGAACATGCGGGGGCCACTCGCCGCAAGCACCATAGGACCACCGCCGGGTTCCCGTTCTGTGCCTTGGTCGTACCAGCAGGTTGCAGCTTCGCATCCAACTACGCTAAGATCTTCCGCTTGCCTTGCCAAGGCGGGCTTGTCGACCTGGGTTTGGTGCAAAACGGGAGATTCGAGACATGGCAGACAAAAAAGCAGATCTCGCCGGTCCCGGCATCGGTGACTATGCGGAGGTGGAGAAGATCCTCCCCAACGATTACGAGCCGCTGCTGGACAAGAAGGAAACGCAGCTCGCCATAAGCGCGCTGAAGGACTTCATCATGGACGGGCTGTGCAAGGAACTGAACCTCATCAAGACGGAGGTGCCGCTCATAGTCGACGCCGAAAGCGGAGTTAACGACTATCTCGACCGCGATGGTTCCAGGACCCCCATCCAGTTCCACATCTCGAACGACAACGACAAGAACCCCATCGAAGCACAGATCGTCCAGGCCGCGACGAAGTGGAAGAGGATGGCGCTCGCGCAGTTCGGCATGGACGTCGGCGAAGGAATCATCACCGACATGCGCGCCGTGCGTAAGGACTACTTCCTCGACCACGACCACAGCGCCTATGTAGACCAGTGGGACTGGGAGAAGGTCATCACAGAGAAGGAACGCAACCTAGACTACCTGAAGGAGACGGTGCTTAAGATCTGGAAGGTGCTCAAGGGCGCCGAGCGCTTCATCCAGAAGGAATTCCCGAAGCTCAAGACGGACAAGTACCCCGACCTGCCCGAGGAACTTGAGTTCTTCCACGCCGAGGACATCCTGGACCGCTATCCCGACTTACCAAGGAAGGCCAGGGAAACCGAGATGCTCAAGGAGCATCCGGCGATCTTCATCATAGGCATCGGATGGCCTCTCAAGGACGGCTACCCGCACGAGCTGCGGGCTGCCGACTACGACGACTGGATCACCGAGACGACCAGCGAGGACGGCCGGCCCATGCACGGGCTCAACGGGGACATCCTCGTATGGAATCCGGTGACCAGACGCCGGCACGAACTAACCTCCATGGGGATCCGCGTGAACGCCGAGACGCTCAAGAAGCAGCTCGAGATGACCGGTCAGCTCGACTTCCTCAAGATGCCCTACCACCAGGCAATCGTGAACGGGGAGATCCCCCTCAGTATCGGTGGAGGCATTGGTCAGTCGCGCACCGTCATGCTCCTCTTGAGGAAGGCACATCTGGGCGAGGTGAGCGTCACGGTCTGGCCGAAGATCCTCAAGGAGATGTGTGCCAAGAGGAACATCCACGTGCTCGAGTAGCGAAGCGTAATGCGATAGGAGGCAGTCAGGCGGGCCGGGGTCCGTAGTGGGCCCCGGCTTTCGCATCCCGGGCGGGACTCAAGCCGCCATCGGCGCGCAAGGAACCGCCGGCCCGGCCCTCACGTGCCCTCGGCCGCCAGCCGCTCGAGGTTCCGCAACAGCCCCTCCCTGCCTGCCCGAAGCAGCGGGCTTCCGGATTCAGGAAACCGCCCTGTTGCCAGCTCAATCCGCCACTGCTCCTTCGACCAGCGACTGAAGGGCGGAACGACCAGGAACTCCTCATGGCTGCTGGCGGCAGCACCCTCGTTCCACGGGCAGACCTCCTGGCAGCGATCGCACCCGAAGAGCCAAGGCGCTATCGAGGGCACGCCTGAGGCCGGAAAGGCCCCTTTGTGCTCTACGGTCCAGTAACTCACACACAACCTCAGATCCAGGATCCCCGCAGCACCGCGGGCACGCGACGGGCAGGCATCGAGGCATGCCCTGCAGTCACCGCAGCGGTCCCTGGCCGGCTCATCGGCACGCAGATCCAAGTTCAGGAAGACCTCACCGAGGAAGACCCACGATCCCAGCCCGGGCACGATGAGCAGCCCATTGCGCCCAATCCAGCCGAGGCCTGCCTGCTGGGCCCAGTAGCGCTCGGCAACCGGTGCCGTGTCCACGGCCACCCTTCCTCGGGCACCGGGAAGGCGCTCTTCCACAGCCGAAAGCAGCCTCTTCAGCTTCGAGCGCACGACATCATGGTAGTCCATGCCCCATGCGTATCTAGAGACGCGCAGTGGCGAACCCCAGCGCAGAGAAGGATTGTTGTAGGAGAGCGCCAGGCTGACTATCGATCTCACCTCAGGAAAGAAGGCCCAAGGATCGCACCACACCGACGGGTTTCGCTCCAGATAGCGCAGACCCGCTGTGAACCCCTTCTCGACCCACTGCGCGTATGGGCATGGATCGATCCTGTGCGGGCGGGTGATCCCGGCGGCGTCGAACCCGAGGCGCGCGGCTTCAGCCTTGATCCACGCGGCCGCCTCCGCCGGATCCGCCCACCCCGCTGCCGATGCCTCCCCGCCCATCCGGCGGCTACTCCCCCAGCGGTTCGAAACGGGCCGTGAAATGCCTCAGGAATGGGGCTTCGTAGACCAGCTTCAGCCCCCGCAACTCGCGGCGCCGCTCATAGACGTCCAGGATCACCTCCGCGGCATAGTCCACGTGGCTCTGTGTATAGACGCGCCGCGGTATGGCAAGCCTGACCAGTTCCATCGGAGGCGGCTGGAACTCGCCCGTCTCAGGATCGGTCTTGCCGAACATGACACTTCCTATCTCAACGCCGCGCACACCGCCGGTGAGGTAGATCTCGTTCGCCAGTGCAACACCAGGGAACTGCTCCGGGGGTATGTGCTCAAGGAAAGCTCTGGCATCGATGTAGATCGCATGCCCGCCCGGGGGGGCTATCATGGGCACTCCACCCGCTTCGAGTCTTTCAAAGAAGTACTCGACAGAGCGGATGCGGTATTTGAGGTAGTCCTCCTCGAGCACCTCTCGCAGACCCTGCGCGATCGCTTCGAGGTCTCGGCCCGCAAGCCCTCCATATGTGGGAAAGCCCTCGGTCAGAATCAACATGTTCCTTGCCGCTGCGGCCATGTCGTCGTCATTGAGCGCAAGGAAGCCGCCTATGTTCGCAAAGGCATCCTTCTTGGCACTCATCAGGACTACATCAGCGTAGCTGAACATCTCACGGGCTATCTCGCGCACGGACTTTGACGAGTAGCCTTCCTCCCGAAGTTTTATGAAATAGCAGTTCTCCGCAAAGCGACATGCGTCGATGATGACCAGTGTGCCATGCTCGTGCGCAAGCCTTGCGGCCTCCCGAATGTTCTCCATACTGACCGGCTGACCCCCGCCCGAGTTGTTCGTCACCGTAAGGATCACACCGCGGACGCGCTCCCCGTACTCCTTCAGGTGATCCTTGAGCTTCCCGAGGTCGATGTTGCCCTTGAAAGGGTGGCGCTTCGATGGCACCAGGCCCTCGGGAATCGGCAGATCTATGGCCGTATCCTTCAAGTACTCGATGTTCGCGCGCGTCGTGTCGAAGTGCGTGTTGGACAGATAGACGCCACCTGGTTTGTGCAAGACGTTGAAGAGGATCTTCTCCGAGGCACGCCCCTGATGGGTGGGAATGATGTTCTTGAAACCCGTTATCTCCCTGATGGTGCGCTCAAAGACGAAGAAGGATTTCGATCCGGCGTATGCCTCGTCTCCGCGCATGATCCCGGCCCATTGCTCCGAGCTCATGCTGGATGTGCCACTGTCGGTGAGAAAGTCGATAAGAACGTCCTCGGCCTTCACCATGAAGAGATTGTAGCCGGCCTCCCGCAGTATCCTCTCCCGCTCGGCCCGCGTGGTCATCCGGATGGGCTCAACCGACTTGATCTTGAAGGGTTCGATGATCGTTTTCATGGCAGTTGGCCTCCCCTAGTGGGTTCCAAGGTGCGCCCCCAGCTACTGGAACGAACGAGGATAGAGCAGGCAAGGCAACTAGGGAAGAAACTCTCGTCTGGGAGGCGTGCGGAGATCTCCAAGCTACCGCTTCGCTCCGCGGGTTCTCAGCAGCTCGACGTACTCGGTCAGATGTCTCACCCTCGTTCTCGAACGCAGGCGGGAGTAGATGAGAAGCAAGTTGCGCAGCATCCTTATCGTGATGTCACGCGCTGAAGAGATGGCCAGGTATTCCGAAACGAACCCCTCGCGTACGAAGTAGCCCTCGTTCGAGAGAAGCTGGGTGCAATCCTTCCTGGTGAGAATCTGCCCCCCATTGAAGGGATCGAAGAAAACCTCTTCGCGGGCATCCTGATACTTGACGAGGAAATGTTTGGGAAGGCCCACGCCGTAGAGGGGCATCCCCACGCGCCGACCGACTAGGATGGTGACCACTGAAAGGGAGACCGGGATGCCCAGTCTCCTCTCGATGACCTTGTTTATGTACGTGTTATCCGGGTCGTAGTAATCGCGGGTGTTGCCGGTAAAGCCCAGCTCGTCGAAGAGGTATTCCGAGAGAATCTCGACCTTCTCCCTGCCCGAAACCTCGCTCCTCGGTATCAGCGGACGAAGGCCGTCGGCCAGCTCTTCGAGCTGCAGATCGATCTCATCCGCATCGAGATCGGGATATTCGATTCGGGCAACCAGAACGGCAGCGTCCTCAAGATCGAAGGCCCCGTCAGGACGTGAGCCCAGCTCCCAGAACGCTCGTCTGAGGGACGCCACCTCGATCTGGCGGGCAACCTGTCTGGCCCGCAGCCTCAGTCTGGGGTCGGGATCCTCCGAGATCTTCCTCAGCGCAGGCAAGGCCCTCTCGCCCACCCTGGCGAGGTTCTCCCTCACCATACTGAGGATCCGCTCGTCGTCATCTGCGAGCAGCGAGACCAGCGCCTCGATCTGGCTATCGGGCCACTCGGTAGCCGGGCGCAACTCCTTGCTGCCCTTCCGGCCCGAGATCTCACCCAGTCTGTCGCCCATGTATCCTCCAAGGTGCTTCCCACAGCCGGACCGGCACCAGTAGGCTTCCCTTGACACCTCACCCAATCCGCACCGCGACCCATCCTAGCAGAGCGGGTTGCGCGCCCACAACAGAGTTTCCCTCTCTCGGCAGCAGACGACTCCCGAAGCGGGACCTCGCACAGTTCCGGGCAGCAGACAACCCCGCCGCCGCTGCCGATCAGCGGGCCTTCAACACCAGTATCGGTCAGGTGTTCCCTCATCCCTGGAAGTCCCAAGGGCGCTTTGCCTTCTCGAGGACACCCAGCTATACTGGCCAACCTCGATGGGAGGATCCCCGCCCGAGGAGGTTGCGCATGGCGATGACGCAGCAGGAGAAGGACGAGGCCATGGCGTTGCTGGAGAGGCTGGTCAGCGTGCCCACCACCAGCTACTGCGAGCACTCGGTGCTGGCAGAAATCGAGGGAATCCTTCGCAGTGAAGGAATAGAGACGGAAAGGGACACTTGGGGCAATCTCCATGCTTCCCTCAGGGGCCCGGCGTCCGAGCCAGGCTGGGTCCTTGCCGCACACACCGACCACCCGGGCCTCCTCGTGACTGAGGCTGAGGGTACCAAGGCGAGGGCGCGCTGGTTTGGCAGGGTCTATCACGAGTTCTTCCGCGATGCGCGATTCCATCTCTACCGGCCAGATGCAAGGGACTCATCACGCCGGATCGAGGCTTCGCTGATCGAGATCGAGGAGACCGACGAGCGGGACGTTCCGGTGCGACTCCTACTGGAGGCTGCCCAGGCCGTTGAGCCTGGCACGGTCGGTGCCTTCGCAGTGGCCGCATTCAAGCGCAGGGGCGAAGAGTTGAGCATGAGGGCGGCCGATGACCTGGCGGGTTCAGCAGCTGTAGTGGCCACACTCATCCGGCTCAGGCGCAAGCACGGCAAGGCACCAGTAGACGGGCTGTTCACCAGGGCCGAGGAATCGGGACTAGTGGGAACTGCTGCCCTGGCCAAGGCGGAGCGGATGGATAGGCGATTCCGGTTCGTCGTGCTTGAGACGAGCAAGGAGATGCCTTGTGGCCGCTTCGGCGGAGGTATCGTCATACGGGTCGGCGACCGCTCGGCGGTGTACGACCCGGACCTCAACGCCCACATCTTGGAGCGCGCCAAGGACCTCGAGAAAGAGAACGAGGAGTTCCACTACCAGCGCTGCCTCATGGACGGGGGCGTGTGTGAGGCCAGTGCATGGCTTGCCTTCGGCTATCGAGCCACGGGGCTCGCCATGCCCCTGCGGAATTACCACAACATGGGGCCCAATGGCTATGCACCCGAACAGATCCACGAAGGCGACTACCTGGGGGCGATCCAACTCATGGAGGCTCTTGCGGCTACCCCTCCTCCAAAGGCCAGTGACCCCCTGCCTGGGGTGCGCGACCGGCTCCTGGCCAGGCTCGATCGGATGAAGGATTGGCTCGAGAGAAGTGCCCGCGGGAATCCTGTCCTCGGATGAGCACGAGTCGATTGAAAGCCGTGCTGCCCGGGCTGGAAAGCGACCTGCCTCTGGTGCTAGCTCCACTGGATGAGATCTCCGACAGCCCGTTCCGGAGGATCGCCAGGCGTATGGGTGCCGACCTCGTCGTAACGGAGTTCGTATCCTCCGAGGGGCTCGTCCACCAGGCGCGCAAGAGCCTCAGGAAGCTGCCCATATCGGAAGAAGAGCACCCCGTGGCCGTGCAGGTGGTAGGCTCAAGGATCGCATCTGTCGTCCAGGCTGCGAAGATGGCAGAACAAGCCGGGGCGGATATCGTGGACATCAATTTCGGCTGCCCCGCCCGCAAGATCGCCGGGAAGGGCGCCGGCGCCGGCATGCTCAAGACCCCCGAGCTGCTCGAGCGGATGACCGAAGCGGTGGTTGAGTCCGTGAGTGTGCCGGTAACAGCGAAAATCCGCCTGGGATGGGATGAATCCAGCATCAACGTCTTAGACGTCTGCCAGCGGATCGAGCGAGCTGGAGCCAAGGCGGTCACGATCCATGCCCGCACGCGGAGCCAGGGTTTCAAGGGCCAGGCGGACTGGCGGTGGATCGCCCGCGCCCGCCAGGAAGTGGGCATCGCGGTCATCGGCAACGGGGACGTAAGGACCCCGCAGGATGCGCTCAGGATGTTCCGGGAAACCGGGTGTGACGGTGTCATGATTGGCAGGGCTGCAATCGGAGATCCATGGATCTTCGCCCGCACCCAGCAGTTCCTTCGCACGGGCACCGTTCCACCCCAGCCCCCACTCGAGGAACGCTTTGCCGTTCTGCTGGAGCACCTCGAGGATGCGATCCGATTGAAAGGCGAAAGGCTTGGCGTGATAGAGATGAGGAAGCACTACCGCGGCTACTTCCGTGGACTCCCGGGTGCCCCGAGGCTGCGGGAAGCCATGATGGAGGCCACGACGTACGAAGGGGTTCGCAGGGTGCTGGAGCGCTACTGCAAGGTCGCACCCTCCCGCAGGAGCGCCTGGAATCTCCTTAGCGATGGAGATGAGCAATGACGGACGAACACCTCCCGGAGGAAGATCTCGATCTGCTCGCCGAAGCGCGGCGCAACGCAGCACGATCCATCGCCCCGCCGGGTGAACAGGCGGGAGCCGTAGTCGTCTGCGAGGACGGACGCCACTTTGCAGGGGCCGCGATGGTGCTGCGCGTGGCCGGCCTCTCTGTCTGCGCGGAACAAGTAGCGCTCTCTGCTGCACGGGCGGCCACGGAGGCGCCGGTGGCCGCCATCGCGCTATGGATTCCCGAGGCCGCGGCGGAGCATCCCTGCGGAAAGTGCCTGCAAGTCTGGAAGGAGATTGCCCCGCAGGCCCGCTTTGTCTTCCAGCGAGGAGACCGGCCACCCCGCCTACTGGATCTCGAGGCGCTGCTTCCAGACGCCTTCGAGCACTTCGAACCACGGAGGTAGAAATGAGTGCAGAGTATGGCTCTGACCTAGCGCAGCGGATCGTATCGGCCATAGATCACACCCTACTGCGTCCGGATGCCTCGAGCGCAGACATAGCCCGCTTGTGCGAGGAAGCCAGGCAATGGGGCTTCGCGGCCGTCTGTGTGCACCCGCTGAGGGTGGAGCAGGCAGCGCGCACCCTTGCAGGCAGGGGGATCGCCGTCTGCACGGTGATCGACTTCCCCCACGGTGCCGGAACGGCCGCGAGTAAGGCCTTTGAGGCCAAAGAGGCAGTGGCAGCGGGTGCGACGGAGCTCGATATGGTGATCCCGGTCGGGGCCCTGAAGGAGGGTGACACAAGGGAGGTGCTCAGGCACATCGAGGCCGTTGTCAAGGCAGCTAGCCAAGCCATCGTCAAAGTGATCATAGAGGCCTGCCTGCTCGAGGACAGCGAAAAGGAAACCGCATGCCAGCTGGCTATGGAGGCAGGAGCGAGGTTCGTCAAGACCTCGACAGGCTTTGGTGGCGGCGGTGCGACACTCGAGGATGTACGCCTGATGCGCTCGGTTGTCGGGGAAAGGCTGGGGGTCAAGGCCGCAGGTGGCATCAGGACAGCCGAAGACGCCGTGGCCATGTTCGAGGCCGGCGCAACGAGGATCGGCACGAGCTCCGGTGTCGCCATCGCCCGCGCCCTCCTGGGTCGGGAGCCCAGAAGCACATGAGTGTGGAGAGGCCCATGGGATCCTGATAGGCTCGCGAGCATGAGGTCTGTGACGAGGCGTCGCCGCATTGCCGGCTTCCTCGGGGTCTCTCGATGCTCGGCAGCTTCGACCAAATGAAACTTCTGCTCAGTGTAGCGATCGCGCTCCTTGCAGCCTTTGTTCATCCGAGCACTGCGCAGCAGACCGCTGGCGGTTCTACCGCGACAGGGACGGTCATAGGCATGGTCAAAGACGCAGAGACCGGTGAACCCCTCTCGCCCGCCAGCATACTGCTTCTTGGGACCCGCATCGGGGCGGCCACGCTCAAAGACGGTCGTTTCACCATCAAGAGCGTGCCGGCGGGAAGGGACACCTTCGAAGCAGTCTTCCAGGGCTATGCTCCCCAGCAGCAGGTCGCCGAGGTGCAAGCCGGGAAGACCGTCTTCCTGGAATTCACCCTCCGCCGGACGATAGTGGGCACCTTCGTTGCCCCGACGGCTCACGGCACGCGCCCCGTGATCGACGTCAAGAAGACCTCCACCATCCACAGCTTCGACTCGAAGGAAATAGAGCAGATGCTCACCCAGTCGCCCACGCTCGAGGACATAGTCGAGCAGCAGCCAGGTGTCGTCAAAGAGCGTGGCAAGCTGCACTTCAGGGGCGGACGAGCCGACGAGAGCCTCTTCGTCATAGACGGTGTGAAGGTGCGCGACCTGCTCTCCGGCGAGACGGCCGAGAACGCAATCGCCGCCCGCAGCGCCCAGCAGGTGAGCGTCATAACGGGCGGATTCAGCGCCCGTTACAGCCAGGCGATGTCGGGCGTCGTGGAAACCCGCATCAAGGAAGGCTCCTCACACTGGCATGGAGCGCTCAGCTATGACAGCGACATCCTTTTCGACACCCAGAACCTCCACCAGGTCTACGCGGAGCTGAGCGGCCCCAACGTGCCTCTGGCCTCCCTGCTCCGCCTCCTCGGGGGCAACTCCCCCAGGGTGACCTTCTTCAGCAGCCTCAGTGCCGACTTCACGAACACAAAGCGGCCGAGCGTGAAGGACGTCCCCGGATCATCGGGCCTCCGCTCATCGGTCGAAGATCGCTTTCTCGGAATCCGCTTTCATTATGGCACGGACATGTACCCGTGCGCCCAGAACCGCTGGAGGGCCATCTTCAAGACTGCGTGGCATGTGAGCCCCTCGAGTAAGATCTCGCTTTCCTGGACGAAGACGATTTCCTTCTCCCAGGACTGGGGGAGCCCGGACATAGGCCAGATCGATCGGAACACCGACCGCTATCCGTGGGCCTGGGCGAAGCGCATGGACCACCACTACACGGTGACGAAGGACGTCAACATAGCGAGCATCAGCTGGGAGAAAACCCTCGGCGAGAAGACGATGACCGCACTCCGGCTCTGGCGGCACTACTCCGGCAGCCACAAGGACGTGCGCGGAATGCGCTGGGACGACCCCGACTACGACCGCCTGAACGATTCCCAGCGTAGCGAGATCGACTCCTCGTTCGTGGACACACCCTATTTCATCGACTCCGGCGACGCCCCCGACTGGAGAGACCGCTACGTCGTCGTCTGGGGCGCCAGCAACGAGTGGCACTACAAGGCCGGCGCCCACGACTTGCAGGCCGGGCTCTCTGCCGAGTACCACGACGTGCAGTTCATCTCGATAAACGCGCGCAATGTCAGCCCTGCCACCCCTCTTGGCGACGAGTTCGATCTCTTCCACGTCACCCCGAATGCCGGCAATCTCTACGTCCAGGACCACTTCGAATACCAGGGGCTCGTTGGAAAGCTGGGACTCGTCTACGACTACTGGTTCCCGGGGGCACAGATCGAGCGCGTGATGAAGCAGGAGCCCTCTGACGAGGACAACCTTCCGCCACACCTGACCGAGGAGCTGCGCGAGAAGTTCTTCCGCGAAACGAAGTCCCTCTTCGGCCACAGGTTCCAACAGCAGCTAAGCCCGCGGCTGGGTATCTCCTTCCCCGTAAGTCGCAGGGCACACCTGTTCTTCGACTACGGCCACTACTACCAGCGCCCTCCCTACTACTACATCTACACGAAGTGCGCTTCCCGTTCGGGCGAGAACTATCCGCGCATAGGAAACCCGACGCTCAAACCGAAGGTCTCCGTCACCTACGAGGTTGGCGCCGGGTATCAGTTCACGTCGTCCACCGCTCTTCGGGCAACGATATTCTGGAAAGACTTGTACAACTACCCGCAGACGATCACGTTGCAGCTGAGGGAGCGGCAGGGCGCGAGAAGCAACTTCTTCATGTACTGGAACAAGGACTATGCACGCTCCAGGGGCCTCGAGATCGAACTGCGGCGCAAGCGCAGCAACTACCTCTCAGGATCGATCTCCTACTCGTACTCGGTCGCCAAAGGCAAGAGCTCCGATCCCAACAAGACGAAGCTCATTCAGGAGAGCGGCGGCGACTCTCGCGAGACGAGTCTCGGGGAGGAATACCTCTGGTGGAACCGGCCCCACAAGCTGACGGCCAGGTTCACATTCCTGGTGAGGAGGGATGAAAGGCCGCCCCGGTGGTTCGGTATTGCGTGGCCGAAGGACTTCTCCTTCACGATCTACTACAAGATCCGCTCTGGCAGGCCTTATACACCGATGACGCCTGATGGTCTGATGGCCGGCGAAGCGTATTCGGCCAACGGTCCCTACGACGCCACATGCAATATTTCAATCAGCAAGGGCTTCAAGACAGGGAGAAACCGCATTCGGATCTCATTGAACGTATACAATGTCTTTGACTACCGCACCCCCCTCGTCTTCGACTGGGCAACCGGAGAACCGTACGAGGTGGGGAAGGGATCGCTCACCGATCCGAGGGACGACCCTTCGACATACGAATCCAGACTCGAGGAGGATCTCAACCGAAGGCTCTCATCGTACGAGCGATGGTTCCGCGCGACCTATCACCGCGATCCCACGCCCGAGGAGACCGACAAGTACGCAAAGGAGATAGCAAAGGGCACGGCCGCAGCGACGACCGCGGGATACTACAGCCGCAGCAATCCGGGGTATTTCGCCTCCGGCAGGAGCTTCAGGCTTGGTGTGAGCTACGAATGGTGAGAAAGCCCGCAAAAATCCAGGCGCCTCGCTGGCAGTACGCGGGGGAAGGGCAGGCAGCACGGGAAGCCCTGGCCTGGTGGGGAACCCACTTGCCGGCACGGCTGGCAGCTGCAGCCACCTTAGGGTTGCTCCTGCTCCTAGGCGCCTCGGCGCGCGGGCAGACCGACCTCGGCGGGCAGCGCGTGGGGACCTCCTCGGGCGTCTTCCTCAAGATACCGCTCGATGCACGAAGCGCCTCCATGGCATCAGCCGTCTCCTCGTGTGCGGAGGGACCAGCCTCCATCTTCACGAACCCCGCAGGTCTCGGCACGGTGGAGGGTTTCTCCTGGTGCTTCTGCGCCGTCGACTACACAGCCGGCATACCCGTGGGTGCTGCCAGCGCTGCCCTGCCCCTACCATCCGCTGGCATCACCGTGGGCGCCGCCCTGGCCGGGCTGTCCACCAGCATGGAGGAAACCGACGAGTTCCACCCGCTGGGCACGGGCCGCGAGTTCAGCTACGGGGCATGGGCCCTCTCGCTTTCGGCAGCCAAGGCAATGACCGACAAGCTGACCTTTGGGCTCACGGTCCGGGGCTACTACGAAGCCCTCGCACGCGAGATCGGGGGACCGCAGCTGTGGGGCTTCATGGTCGATACGGGAGCCCTCTACGAGATCGGCTACAGGCACGCGCGGATAGGGCTTGCGGTCAACAACTTCGGTCCCGACATCCGCCCTTCGGGCGAATACACCAGCAGGCGAAACGGATCTCGGGTCGAGTACTCGAGCTTCAGTCCCCCCGCATTCTTCCGCTTCGGTGTCAGCATGGACCCGTACAGTTCCGAGAACCTGGAAACCCTGGTTTCGGTGGAGATGGGGCACCCGGCGGACCACCGCGAGGTGCTCCGCGTGGGAGCCGAGGCTCGCTTCTCAGGCAGGATCCACCTGCGCGCAGGCTATGACTTCAGCGCCGACGAGCTCAAACTCCATGCCGGTGCAGGAATCTCGCTGCGCCTCGGAGACAAGGAAGCAAGAATCGATTACGCCTTCTCTGAAGGCGGCTACTTCGGAGACATCCATCGGTGGTCGGTTGCCGTCGGACCATAGGATGCACCGCCACACTGGCGATGATGGCGTGGCTGGCTCTGCTCGCAGCCTCCGGGTGCGGCTGGGAGAGAGATCTACCCCCCCAGCCCGATGTCGTCATCGACATCCCCGAGCCCGGCACGTACAACCTCCGGGCAGTCTGGGATCTGGAGCAGCCCGGAGACGTCGTCATCTCCGGTTCCTTCGTCTACGCGATCACAGGCTCCTCCCATGTCGGTGTCTACTTCGCCGACCGCTACGCACCCGAACCCCTGCCGATCGCCCGGGAGTACGAAGGCCTGCTGGCCCCGGCCGCTCTCGCGGTGGCAAAGGCCGGTTCCACGTTCGTTGTCGTCGCCGACTCGGGTGATATGAGATGCAAGGTCTATTACTGGCTCGGAGGAGAGCCCCTCTCGAGTTTCACCGACAGCACCTGGACCCGATTCGGCGGCATCGCAGCCGACGACAGGCTGCGGATCTTCGTGGCCGACGCCGAGCGGGATACGATCGCCGCCTACGACCGTTGGGGCCACCCACTGGGACTCGTGGCCTCCAAGGGATCTGGAAGCGGCTACGTGCAATCTCCCCATGGGCTCGATTGGGCCGGTGGGGTCCTGGGTGTAGCGGATACCGGAAAGCGCTGGGTGCAGAGGCTAGATCCCGACTCCGCCAACACGCCCGTGGTCGTTGAACCCATAGGCCCGGACGAAGACTGGTTCGACTCGCCCGTGGACGTCGCACTGGAGGATGATGCGGGTCACATCTACGTGGTGGATGCAAGCAGGCGCTTCGTGCTCAAGTTCGAGACACTGACCGGCGCCTTCGTCGATACGGTGGCCTCGCCCTCGAAGACTGCTCTCGATGTGCCGATGGTGCGGCCTCTCTACGTTTGCGCCAACGACACCCTCGTCTTCGTGAGCGAGCCGGACCTGAACAGGATACTCGTTGTTCGCCTTGCCGTGGAGACGCCGGAGAGCACATCGGTCCCCGCGCCGTTGCCCGGGGTGAAAAAGGAAGGCGAATGACTTCGAAACTCATCATCGCCGAGGCGCTTCTGTTCGCCCTTGCGGCCTCTGCGGCCGCGGCATACGACCACCTGGCCCCCGAAGCCGGGCGGCCGGAGGCGCTGTCCGCGCCCGCAGCCCCCGCGCAAGCCGCGTTAGAGGAGACGGTGATCACCTACCGGGTGACCAGTGGCAACAGCGTCGGCTTCACCTTCTACAACAACGGCTTCATGGGAAACAACCTTGCCTCGAGGGATCCCTCCCTGGAGTACCCAGTCGGAAGCGGCCAGGAGCATCTGGTCCGAGCTGGACTGTGGATCGGGGGCCTCGTCAGCGAGACGTTCCAGATAACCGAGGCCGAAACGCTCACCACTACCGCCACCCTCGACGGCTACTACGGCGGTACGAATCTGGAGACCGAAAGCGAGTTCTACCCGGCTTCCTCAGAGATCCTCGAGCGATCGATCCTCATAAGCAGCCCCTACTACGATCCGGTCAACGCAATCTCCGAGCAGGATCTCATCTGCACTTATACGGACGCTCACAGCCACGGTACTTCCATGCACAAGCCACTCTATGTGAAAGTGATACAGGAAATCCTACAGTTCAGTTACGAGCCCTTCGATGCGACAATCTTCATGAACTTCTACATAGTCAACGAGCACGACTCGCGCGCGATCTTCGATCTCTATGTGGGCCTCTACGCGGAGATGGCATCGGGGTGGAAGGACGGCCACGAGGAGTGGCCCCCCCGCGGATGGTTCGAGAAGAAGGATATCGCCTACTACGAGGCCGACACCCTGCAGCTCGTCACGGAGCACCACTTCCGCTTAGACGACGGCAACTGCCCCTCCTGGGCAGGCTACTGCCTGCTTGGGACCAAGCCCATACCGGCCGAGGAGAAGACCGTATCGTTCAACTGGTGGAACTGGGATCCCGGCGGCTACGAGCCCGAAACCCCGTCGAACGACCGGGAACGCTACGAAACCCTCGCCAACGGCTGGATTGACAACACGGCCGGCTGCGAAGCCCCCAACAACGATCCGGTCACCCTGCTGTCGGTAGGCCCACTGGGGACGGCCTCCTTCATCGCCGAGGACGGAAAGGAACACTGGCTGCTCGAGGCCGGGGACACGGTCGCCGTCTCTTTTGCCTTCGTCTGCGGGACGCCGAGCCTGCAGGCCGATCCGCCGCGGGATGCCGAGGAAGACATCCTGTACAACGCAGCATGGGCTAGGATGGCGTACGACATGGACTTCAGCATCCCCATGCCGCCTCCTTCGCCGAGGCTGCATATCGAGCCATCGCATAGAGCCATAACGCTCTGGTGGGACGCCTCGCCGTTGCACTTCATCGACCCTAGAAGCCACGAAGAGGACTTCGAAGGGTTCCGGGTGTACCTGAGTGAGAGAGGCAAAGCCGAAGGGTTCGAACTGGTCGGTGAGTTCGATGTCCGCGACGGGCTCTTCTTCGACGTGGGCCTCGACGAGATCGAAGCGGAGGAACCCCTGGTCGTCGCCACCGACTCGGATACTACTGAGTATCCCTTCAGGTTCACGATCGACGGGCTCAAGGACGGTTTCAAGTACTGGGTCTCGGTCACGAGCTTCGATCAGGGTTCAGCCGATGTGAAGTCACTCGAATCCGGTCTGGCACAGAACCGATCGTTTGTGATTCCGGGGGCCAGGCGGGAAGAGTGTCCGGGCAACCGGGTCCTGGTCTTCCCCAATCCCTACCGCGGGGACGCCGTCTGGGATGAAGAGCTGCTCAGGGACCGCTACATCTGGTTCGTGGGGCTTCCCAGGCGGTGCAAGATAAGGATCTACAACCTGGCGGGCGATCTCGTCCACACGATCGACTTCGACGCCAGCTCCTACGGAGCGACCGACGTCCGCGGCATCTACGACCCGGACGATCCCCGGCGGCCGGCTGCCGACATACCGGTCCTGCCGGGCAGCATGGCCGCCTGGGACATGACGACGAGAAAGGACCAGGCCATAGCCTCAGGGCTCTATATCTTCAGCGTGGAGGACCTGGAGACGGGTCGGGTCGAACGGGGGAAGTTCCTGATACTGAAATGACGGGAGATGGCAAACCGATGATCGGCCGGTGCAAAGAAGGTGCCCCTGTGCGCTCGGGCCCTGAGACCGCGCTCCGGTGTGCCGGGAACGGGTGGCGATCCTACGCCCTCTCCGCGCTGCTGGCGTTGCTCGTGCTTGCCGGCTGCAGCATCGAGCGCCTGCCGGCACCGGCCAACTCGCCGCCCGATACGCGCCTCGCCGTCCAATCCGACAGCCTGAGAGAGCAGAACTATCACATCATCCTTTCCTGGTGGGGCACGGACACAGACGGCGAACTGGCCGGGTTCGTATACAGATGGAGCGACCCCTGGGAACCCGCGGAGACCGACAGCGTCTGGGACGGTGCGCCCGGATGGGTCTTCACGAAGGCCACCAGGGACACCTTCGATTTCCCTGTGGGCGGAGTGAGGACGGAGGCGGTCTTCGAGGTGGCCGCGGTCGACGACGGCGGGCTCATCGACCCCACCCCGGCGTCACAGCGCTTCGTCCTGACCGACAGCCTGCCCACCGTCCGCTGGGTCCTCACCCCGACGGTGAGCCTCGCCGCCGTAGCGTTCGCCTGGACGGCGGAGGACGCGGACGGGCGGGAGACCATAGCCAGAGCCGTGCTGTGGCTCGATACGCAAGAGGGTGAAGACCCGGCGGCCTCGAGGATCGAGGTTACCGGCGATACGATCGCTGTCTTCCTGCCACAGCACTTCCAGGGCCGATACGGACGGCGTACGGCATACATACAGGTCTTCGATGCCGCCGAAGCGCCCTCGAACATAGACTCATGCTCATGGACCGTGGAAGCGCCCGCAGGCGAGTACCTCCTCATCGACAATGCCTGGCCCGACAACGGCCCTGCTCGAAGCGATGATGAGTTCTGGCGCGAGAGGATGAGCGCTGTGGTTGGTGACAGCGCCTTTCACATATACGACGTCAGCCGGGAAGGACCGTTCCGGGTGCGCGAGGAGGTCGAGCACGTGCTGGGGCTGTTCAAGGGCGTTGTCTGGTACGGCACGACTTGCTACTCGGGCAGTGCGCCTGCGGATCAAGCAATGCGTGAAGGCCTCGAGGTAGCAGAGGAAGGTATCTACGACTATGTGCTTTCAGGAGGAGGCATCCTCATCACGGGCCACAACCTGATCGGGACCGAAGGAGGCCTGAGCCAGACCTTCTGGAACGAGCGCTTCGGGATCGATCACGTCTACCTGGCCTGCATCCAGGATGAATGGACGAGCAACGTCACCCTTCCCAGGCGTGCAATCCTGCGGTGCGGGCCACAGACCGGCGGGGTAGATTCCCTGAAAACGAAGGTCCCGGTCGCCAATACGGACTATTTCCGCCCCTCCGATCGCATAGACCCCCTTTTCTGGGTGGAACCAGGAACGGTGGACACTACCCTCTTCCCCGAGCACGCGACCGAGCCATTCTACGTAGGTGCCACGGCGGAGAGGGGAGCAGGGAGGATGGCGCTGATCACAACTCGCGTTACGAGGCTCCAGGAGGGCGGTCAGGGCACAGGGACGCCTGAGGAGGCGCTTGAGAACGTGCTACGGTATCTCTTCCGCCTCTAGCCTGCTGGAAGCAGGGCAAGGGGCACGCCCCCGAGCGCGCGGAACTACTGGAGACTCAATCGATTGCGACTGCAGGTATGGGCCATGCAAGGGCTGCTTTCGTTGACCTCGGCCCGGAGGAGGGTTATACTGAATTGGTTCCGGGTGCGGCTGATGTCGGCATTCTGGCCGGCATCGGAAGGGTTCTCCACGTGTCGAAGGAAAGGGCAACGTCATGAAGGCGCGTCTTTTGGTTCTTATCGGTCTTCTGTCGCTCGCAGCAGCCACTGCTTCGGCAGAAGTCACCACTATCTTCGACATCCAGCTGGGTAGCTTCAATGAAGGCGATGAGGTAACCGTCCAGAACGTGGTTGTCACCGCAAGCGGGCGTTTCGGGTTCTTCATCCAGGAGATAGAGCCTCATCCCACCTGGCAGAGGATGTACTCGGGAATCTGGGTTTTCACGAACGGGTCCCACCTGGGTCAGATCCACAGGGGTGACGTCGTCGACGTGACGGGTATCTATGAGGAGTACTACGACTTCTCGGAGATCGATGTCTATCACTCCCCCTGCGGTGAGGATGTTGAGTGCGGGTTCGAGATCGTAGGCAGCGCCGAGGTGCCCGATCCCGTGCCGATGCTCATCAGCGAGGTCAACGACACCGGCGAATACAACGAGGCCTACGAGTCGGTGCTGATCCGCGTTGACCGCGAGGACAGCACCCTGTATGCCGGCGAGCCCAATCAGTACGACGAGTGGTACATCTACACAGACGGCGTGGGCGCAGGAGATGCCCTCCTGGTCGACAGCTACTCCGCCGATCCCGAGGGAGACTTCGACTACCCGCTTCCATCGGAAGGCGACGAGTTCAGCTTCCTGGCCGGCATCCTCGTGTACAACTACGGCAGCTACAAGCTGGCCCCACGCAACTGCGTCGACGACATGGGAACCACGTGTCCTCCCGAGTTGCGGGGCATGTGGGCGTACGACAACACCAGGATCGATGTTCTCTTCGCTGTCCCGGTCGACGAGGCGAGCGCTGAGAATACGGACAACTACTACTTCGAGTCGGGTCTCGAGGTGCTCGCAGCGGAGCGGGATGAAAGCAATCACAGGATTGTGCACCTCACGACCGAAGAACAGACACCGGGGTACATCGATATAGGCTACGTCGAGGGCGTCCTCTCCGAAGACGATCTCGTGGAAATGCCGCCTGGCCAGTTCAGCTTCACCCAGGGCATAACACCCATCTACGACATCCAGCACGTGGACGACCCGGTCCAGGACGACTCGCCGTATCTGGATGCGGTCGTTACGATCACAGGAAGGGTCACTTGTGTCGACGGCAACTACTACTTCCTGCAGGAAGGCGATGCTGGTCCGTACAAGCACATCTATGGACGGGTGGCGCGCACGGGTGATCTGGCGATTGGAGACAGTGTGAAGATCGCCGGCAAGGTGAGGGAGTACTACGGCGCGACATACGTCGGCTTCACACCGGGCGTGGTCCTCTATGAGAACCTCGGCCCTGCCACGGACCCCGTGATCGTGACCGACGTCTCGGCGAGCGAAATCCTCTATGACGCCGACGCCGGGGACGACAATCCCCCGGACGACAACGCGCCCGAGCCCTGGGAGGATGCTCTCATCCGGCTGAACGCGGAAGCCGTCATAGACAGCGTCGAAGGTGAGGCCGAGCTCTACGGGGAGTGGTGGCTGCTGGTCGATCCGGACACCTGCCGCGTAGACCTCAAGCACAGATTGAACGAGGGCGGTGAAAACATCAGCTACGATCCCACACCGGGCGACACCCTCATGGTGAGCGGCATCCTCCGGTATGAATACGGGATCTACAAGATCGTGCCTCGCTTCGATGACGACATCGTGGTCCTCTCGCAGAGCGGTGTGGAAGAGACTGCCGACGGGCTGCACCTGAGGCTGTGGCAGACCGGGTCGAACCCATTCGGCTCGGCCACGACGGTCGCCTTCACCCTGAGTGAGCCGGCTGCAAGAGTGAGCCTCGGTATCTATGACGTGACGGGCAAGAAGGTGGCAACTCTCTTCGAGCGCAGCGGCGTTGCTGCCGGGACCTACATGGCGAACTGGAACGGCCGCGATGGATCAGGCGCAGCACTTGCCTCCGGCGTCTACTACTGCCGCCTGGAGGCGGACGGCAAGACCGCTACGAAGGAGATGATACTCGTCAAATAGGCTTCTCAGACGGCCGGTAGTACGGAGCGGCCGTCACGAAGACGATTGCACAGAGAGGCGGGATCGCGCACACGATCCCGCCTCTCTTGCGCTTGGGATCAACTCGTATGAACAGCCGCACCGGAGCGATCGCGAAGCCCGAACTTGTCTAACAATCTATAGGCGTGAGGGCGGCTGATCCCAAGAACTCGCGCTGCGGCACCGACACTACCCCGACACACCCGAAGTGCCAACTCCATCTCCGCGGGCTTCACAGGTCCCTCCGAACCGCGACGTCGAGCCGTACCTCCTCTGCCAGCGACAACGAGGAACTTGGCCAGCGCAACTTCAAGGCCATGGCGCTTCCACCAGGAGACAGCCCGGCCCACCTCAAAAAGAAGCTCCCTAACGTTCCCTGGCCATTCACGCAGCGATATGAGGTCGACAATGTCACGAGATATGAAAGCCCCGGAGGAAGAGGGCTCTCCCCCACTCTTCTCCCAGAGATGCTGGATAAGCAGATCGAGGTCACATATCCGCTCCCTGAGAGAAGGGAGACGAATCGTCGCCCCGGCCAACCTATGGTACAAGTCTTCCCTGAAACGGCCCTCGCGCACGAAACCTTCCAAGTCCCGATTGGTTGCTGCCACAACACGTACATCCACCCGCTTTGCCTTCACTGAACCCAGGCGCTTCACCTCCCCCTTGTCGAGGAACCTCAGCAACAACCCCTGCTCTTTCTCACCGAGGTCGGCGATCTCATCAAGGAAGATCGTGCCCCCGTCTGCTGCTTCCAGACATCCCTTCCGATCTTGCTTGGCATCGGTGAAAGCCCCCTTCCTGACCCCGTGCAGCTCCGCCGCAAATACTGGGCCCCGCGCCGAGGCACAATTGATGGACAAGAAAAGGCCATGCCGACGGCTCAGCAGGTGCAGGCCCTCCGCGATCAACTCCTTGCCCGCCCCCGAGGGACCCAATACCAGCACTGGAATTCTCTCCTCTGCCACCTCCTCGACCTCACGAAGGGCCGCCAGCGCGTCCGGATCTCTTGTCCTAAACCCGAGCCGCCACCAGACATCCGCGGGGGTCCACAGTCGTGCAAGCCGCGTCTCACGAGCGAAGCCTACACGCACGTCCACCAACTGCTCCAAACCAGTGGAGGCCGCGGAAGCCTCGGGTGATGCTCCAGGATAAGGCGACAAGAAACGGGCTGCGGCGCCTTCCCCAACCCGCTCCTCCAACCATCCCAACGGTCCCACAGCCGGGTTTTCAACCCAGAACACAAGGGCTTCTGACGCATGACTGCCACGAGTCCACTTCCGGGGCGGATCGTCCACTCCCACGCCTGAGCAGCAGGCGTACTCCAAGGATTCCTTCCACGCACACACAAGTGCCCGCTCGAGAACTTCACCGACCTCCTCAAGGCAGGAGCTGGCCTCCTGGAATCTTCGGTACGCCTCTGGGCAACGTCCCAAGTGAGCCAGTGCCGTTCCGGCGACCCGAAGCAGACTGCCTACCTCCCACGTCAACCCCAAGCGTTCTGCCCTCTCGAGCGCCGCAGTAGCCACCCCTAGAGCGTCCGTGTAGCGTTCTTCCAAGACCAACAGGGTGGCATCCTTCAGAGCCACTTCAATGCTGAGGTCGGCGTGAGACTCCAAGACGCCCCCGAAGTCACGCCTCATTGTCTCCAGAACCTCTCGCGCTTCCCGAGAACGCCCGTCCAAGATCAATGCCTCCACTAGGTACTCCAGGGCGGTTGCCTCCTCAAGTGACAGACCGAGGCCCCTAAGCAAGCGGACAGCCTCCCGCAGCTTGGCGATCCCGGACTCCGGATCACCAGCCCTCGACTCTGCCCACCCGAGGCCCATCAACGCCTTGGCAACCGTCGTGTCGGACACGCTAGCAAAGCTGCCTCGGACACCCTCGAATGCTTCGATCGCACCCTTCAAGTGGCCAGATGCAGCCAGATGAAAGCCCCGACTTAGGGCGACTCTTGAAGCACTGGTGAAGTCACCCACTTGCCTGTACAAAGCTTCGGCCTCTGACAGAGCAGCCCACGCAATGGCCATGCTGCGAGTGCCTAGCGCCGCCATAGCCAGAGCCACGGAAGCGTCTGCTCTCAACGCAAGCAAACCCAGGGCCCTTGCTCTCTCTGCCATTCGGGCAGCGAGAGGCTTCGCATCCTCGGCACTGCCCTGACGCACCAAACACTTGACGGCTGCTAGCCCCGAGAATATCGCAACCCAGTCATCGCCTGTGCCCAGGCCGTCAAAGCCGGCATCACGCAACAGCGTCAGGCCCTCCCCCGGATCTCCGTCTTCAGCCAACCACGAAGCCAGAACGGATGCCCTCAGTAGTGAGTCCCTCGGGCTCAACCCCTCCGGATCTTCCTCACGTAGCCTGGACACAACATCTCTCGCAGCTGCGGGACCAACCAAGTGAGCCGTGGCCACGCCCAGCAGGCACAGTCCCTGCAAGCGGTCCGATCGCCCCCATAGCGCCATACTGTCTACTTCCGCCTCCAGTACACGTTTCACCTCTTCCCAGGCCCCCAACTCAGCGTAAGCCCACGCCTCCACTATAGACCCAGATGCCAGCTCGCGTTGCCGGACCCCAGTGGGCTCCACAGGCCTTTTCCGTACCTTCGCCATTCCACAACCTCCGCTGCAGCGTTCTCTCTCACCAAACCAAGTCCTGTTGCACCGACACGCCGGGTTCTACTCACCGGTCTTTTCACAGTGCTCCAATCTCGGCAGCTGCCGGGCTCCAGCATCTTCTCTCAAACCCTTCGTGCACCTCCAACTTCGCCACAGAACGTTCTGGACGCCCCCATCAACCCCGTTCCTGTAAGGGAAGTCGTCCGGGATTCGAATCTCCGCCATTGCTGGCTTCCTCTGTGCAAAGGCAAGGGCGTCACCCGGCAGCACCGCCAGAAGGCCAAGCGCCCCTATGATTCCCAGTGCTAAACTCAGCAACCTTCCTAGGTCTCTCTGCATTTGCCCACCCCCATTGACTTCGGTCCAATCCCTACCGTGGATATTCTCCAATCTCCGCAAGCCTATATGCCGCTACTGCAACAGGGCCCTCGTAGCGTGTTGACGCAGGGTCTTCGATCCCTGCAAGGGATCCCTTTGCCGCGTCAAAGCCCTCTAGCACGACCAGGATACTCTCCGCAGGCTGAACGACCTCGTCAAACATGGGGTCAACCCGCCCTAGCAATACCGCCTGCCATAGAAACCGTCCGTCAACCGAAAGCACATCAAGCACGCCTGCCACGGAATCTGGCAATCCAAACCACCCAGAACTGGAACCGACCCAAATCCGCTCCCCAAACACTGCCAAGGTATAAACATCCGGTCGGTACTCCGAGACCCGAGCTTCCACCGTGCCTTCGAACTCCCGCATCAGATTCGCACGCGCAACCTCCATCTCCAGCTCCGTCCTCCGCACATGTTCATGCTCGATTCGGATAACTCGCTCAGTTCCCCCTCCGAACGAGTAAACATCAATGCGGTACTCTAGGTGTTGAGGGCAGAAGAACACCTGCTTCCCTGCCGCGTCCACGAGGGGTCTTAGCCCATCTCTTACCTCATCTCGCCGTATGGCCCCCCGGACGAATACGAATTCATTGCTCCAGTGCTCGGCGACTAGTCTCCCAGTCCAATCAAAACTCCTGCAGAAATGACCAGCGGAAATCCTTACGTTGTTTCCTTCTCGCCTCCATCGGGCGTACCAACCAATTCCTACAACGCCGTCGTCGGTACTGGCGCACCCAGCTAGCCCCATCATCTCTTGGCTCCCGCTTTCCAGTGTCACGGTCCGACCCGGCGACCCGTCCAGCGGGACTATGGCAACTGAAGCACGTCCGAAGACGATTCCGATCGAATCCGAAGACGCCCAAAACAAGTCGAGAGGTTCGCGGAACTCCCCAGGTCCTTCTCCACCGTGGCCCAAACGGCCAACAAGGTTCCCGCGACGGTCGAGCACGTGGACACAATCATACGCGTAATCAAGAAGGTAGTATCTCCCCGCGGAATCGACGAGAACGTCCTGGACTAGCCCAAAGGGAACTTCTCCACCCGAGTCGGGCCATTCCCAGCGCCACGCCGGCAGCAAGCGGTAATAACGACGGCTAGGTTCTCGAGGAGGTGTAACGTAGACGTACTCGACACTGTCAGCTCCCTTGCTTCGCGCCGTCCGGCCGCTCTGATCTGGCGGTCCGCAAGCGAGAGACAGGAGCAATGGCAAAGCCAGTAGGTCGAGCAGCCTCCACCGCAACAGGATCACGGGACAGCCCGGAGCACCAGGATTGAGTAGCTTCCCCACGAGCCGTCTCCGAGGGTGGCGCAGACCTTTGGTCCGCAAACAGGGATTGGCTGCGATCCATGTACCGCTTCCGCGTCGACTGTAAATCTACCGCCCGTGCACGAACGTGTCAAGACCTGACTCGCTAGCTGAGGAGCTTTGGGCCCTCCGGTCGCGGCCTTTGGTTGGCCAGCTCAAGCCTGGAGCAGACGCCCATCATTTCCGCATCTCACACGTGATCCCACCCTAGTGTCTCCCCGAAGATCGCCGGGCCTTCGAAGAGACATCACTCGTGCGCATTCCTGCCGCTTCTATCGGAAACCCAACACCCGAGAGCACCGCCGAGCTGACACAGAGTGTTGGAAAAGCCTCATATTCCAAGAGGACAACGCATTCGTCCGCTCCGCTCTGCCCGACTCCCGAGGCTTGGCACAGTTCTTGCAATTGCCGCCATACGGACTCAGTACGATTCAGGATCCACCCACTAACCTCAAGGAGGTAGTCGTCATGGCAAAGTTTTCGCGATCACTTTTCGTAAGGTTGCTCCCAGCGGTGCTAGCCTTCTCTGTTCTGACAGGGACCGTGCTCTTTGCGCATCCGCCCAAGGCCAGCGCAGCCCAGCAGGTCGTCGTTATCTTCAAACCCTGCTGCCAGGCCACCTGTGAGGGCGGAAGCTGCACCTGCTTCGGGGCGCCCTGTGAATGTTCTTGCGTATTGGGAATGCCCCGATGCATCTGCGGGGGAAGCTTGTACATCTCAGAGAACATTGACTGGTGCGCACCCTCTCGGTAGGCGGAGTCGGGAGAGGGCAACGCCCCTCTCCCGCTCCCCCACATCCCTCTGTGAGGAGGAAGTAGCACAATGCTGCGGGGCGTCGCACGCCTATCTCGCATTGTTCTTATCTACCGCCGCAAGTTCGTACGACCCCATGGCTGGCGCACAGTCTGGTGCTTCCTAGTGAGCGCTCTTCTAAGCGCTGCCTTCGCCGCAGAGACATTCAGCACTGCCCCACAGCATAGCGACCACCAAGTTCCACTCGAAGTACTCCACGTCCCTGCTGCCGGAATCATTGATCTCGCCCCAATTGGCGGACAGGTCGTCTCAGCAGCGCTTTCGCCTGAATGCTTGTCACTGTACCTTCTTGACCGTTCCGCCTCTCGCTTACTGTCCATTCCCCTTCACCACGGCGGACCTTCTGGTGAAGTAGAAACCATCGCTCACCTCCAGTGCGAGAATCCTACTTGCGTCGCTGTTGGGAGCTCCGGGCGCGTCTACGTCGCAGATCCCGGACGCCAACTGGTCTTGGTGATTGACCCCGCGAGTGGCCGCGTCGGCACAGTTCCTGCTCCTGGCCTGGCCGGCCCAGCCAGGCGGATAGACGTGTTGGGCGATACGCTGTTTGTACCCGCCCATCCGGCCACAGACGCGACGCTGGTGAGGTACTATGTAGGCTCCGATTTGCACCCCGTCAGAATAGATAGCCTCCTCCTCGAGCCAAGCGAAATACCAGGGTTGATGCTATCAGTAAGGGCCACTCTTACCCGCGCGTGTGTGACGCGTCTTGCCTATGGGGGGAGGAACGTCTTGGCGGTAGCGCTCCAAGCGGTTCCGCGAGTCTACATAGTAGATGAAAACGAAAACGAACTATGGGGTTTCACACTGAGGACCCCCGAAATACGGCGCGTGCGGAGTCACTTTCACAGGCTCCGATCCCTTGACACCCCAGGCTGGGCAAGGCGGTGCTCGATGCAGTTCGAATGGGACGAGATTATCGAAGATATGATCGCGGCTAGCACGCCTACAACGACATCTCTAGCTGTGTATGTAATGGGAATGGTAACATCCCAC
The DNA here is from genome assembly GCA_964388535.1 of uncultured bacterium. Classification (GTDB taxonomy): domain Bacteria; phylum Eisenbacteria; class RBG-16-71-46; order CAIMUX01; family WJJG01; genus CAYMBA01. The sequence continues at coordinate 60,579 of CAYMBA010000001.1, forward strand.
AAACACCTCTTCCTTCTCATGGACGGGGTTCTCTCAGAGCTCACACCCCGCGGAAAGCTTGTGCGCCGGTTTGTTCCGGTCAGCCCCGACGGGGACACACTGACGTTGCATGGAATTGCGCAGGGCTGTGGGGGCCTGTGCGCGGGAGTAGCTCGGCACGAGAACTGTGCTGTCGTGTTCTCGCTCCCAGACCCGAGGTGATTCTTCTGCTGCAGAGCAAGGACCAAAGGTGCGCCTCACAGCCGTTCGTGGAACCGATACTCCCGACGCATCGGGCCCCGTGACGCGACCAAACGCGGCGCATTGACAGCGCAGCGCATAGCAGTTAGGGTTCCAACAGTCAGTTCGAAGGACGTGGCACTCCATATACGCCAATACATGTCGTGCTTCTGGACTGGCTTGCATGTTGCTCAGCCTCACCCGGATTGCAGTCGACGGTGAGGAATGCGATCGCCCGACGAAGGGGCGGTGTCCACAGATGATCGGCTACCTGGCAGCCCGCGAGATCCGCTCTCTGGTCCTCTCCTGGAGGGCCATCGTCCTGGTTGCGGGGATGATCCTGCTGGCGGTGGCAGTGACTCTTTCTTCCAGTGCACGCTATTCCGACGCCACCCTCTCTGCCCGTGCATCGACCCGCCAGCACGCAACCTGGCTGCGCAAGGCACGCGCCTACATCGAGATGATCCCGGCTATCGAAGTCGAACCCAACCCGCTGCAAGGACTCTCGGGCAGCGGATACAGGCCCCTGGCCACTACGGTCGTCATCCCGGGCTGGTACGCCCCAGTTTCTCTAATCTCGGGCCGGGAGGCCACCAACCCCTTTCTCGATGCACTCGCCGATCTGGACCTGGCCCGGGTGATCAGTCTTCTGGCAACGCTGCTCGTCGTCTTCCTCGGGTTCGATGCGATCACGGGGCCCAGGGAACGGGGGGTGTTGAAGTCCGTAATGGCCCTTGGAGCCACCCCCAGGCAGATCCTGCTCTCGAAGTACCTGGCATGCGCGGTCGTAGCCGGCATCGCAGCAGCGGTGGCGCACCTGGTCTGGTACGTCGGCATGCTCCTGGCAGGGCACTCCGAGCTCGCCTCGGCCCCTGCCATTGGGGCCGTGGTGGCCCACCTGGTCCTCTCTCTCTTGCTCGTTTCGGTCTTCGCCGCAGGCACGATCGCTGTCTCCTCGCTTAGCAGCAGTTCCGGCCAGTCGCTGCTCACCCTCATTCTCCTGTGGATGCTGGCTGCGGCGGTCGCCCCTGACCTCACATCGCAGGTCGCCCGGTTGCTCAGACCCGACCCGCCCCCGCAGGCAGCCGCCGCCGGAACGTTCACCCCTGGGCGTGTTCCGGGCGAAACGGCCGAACCGCCGACATCCGAGTACGCAGCCATGAGCGTCTGCATGCTGCCGCCGCTCAGGGACTACGGTGACGAGTTCGTAGCCGGCTTGTACGACGAACAGCGGATCAACAGGCTGCTCGAGCAGTGCACGCTGAACTATCTCCTTGGGTTGATCAGCCCCGTGGGCTGTTTCCTGGCGTCATCGGCAAAGATCACGGGCCTGGATCCGATCGCACACGTGGCGCTCCTTAGAGAGTGCCTTCACTACCAGCAGACACTGAAGGAGTGGCAGGAAAGCAAGGTTCGCGCGGCTCCGCACAGAAGCAGGGTCGTCATCTCCTCCGACCCACCGCTGGATACGCGGGGCTTTCCTTTCATCTCCAGGGGGCGGGTGCTGGAGCGGGACCTCACGGAAGCAGGTCTCTCGGGAATCCGCATGCCGTGGCTCGGTCTGGCCGCCCTCCTGCTGTGGAACCTCGCCATGCTGGCGCTGCTGCTGGCTCCCGCAGTGCGGCCGGGAATCGGCGGAGCCGTACACATCCTGAGGAGCAGCTGATGATCCTCTGGGTCGCTCGAAATACCGTGCTCAGAATCGCCCGGTCCCGCAGCCTCGTCATACTCGTCCTGCTCTGGCTCGCGCTCATGGTCCTAGGCGGTGCCCTCTCGGGCACGGAGCGGCTGCGGGCACTGGAAGAGAAGTCCTCCATATCCGCCAGGGCGGCACAGGAAAACCCCTTCGAGAGTACCATGGCATGCTCGGATCCGCCGGCGCTCTTCCATGTGACACAGTCCTGGCTGCCCGGACTCTCCCAGTGCCTGCGCTTGAGCCCCAGTAGTGTGGAGTACGCGGACCCGGTCACGAGGAGGCGATCCCTGCTCGCGAGGGTGAACGGCCTGGACTGGGTGTTCGTCTTCGCCGTGCTGGGAGGGATCATCGCGATCTGCCTCTCCTTCGATGCCTGCAACGGGGAGATCTCCAGCAGGAACCTGCGCTTGATGCTCACCAGCGGCCTGAGGCGCTGGGAGTTCCTCGCCGGTCGCTTCGCCGGGACGATGGCCGTACTCTGCACATCTTCCCTGGCGGGGGCGATCGCCTCGAGTGGGGCGTACTTCGGTGTGGCCGGAATCTCCCCTGCCCCATCTCACCTCTGGCGCCTGGGTGCGGCCCTGCTCCTTGGATGGGCATGCCTCGCCTTGGCGGTGGGCCTCGGGCTCTTCTTCTCGAGTGCACTGCGCCGCCCCGCCGCATCGCTGGCTGCAGGGCTCCTCGTGTGGATCATCGCTTCGATAGCGGTCCCCGAAGCAGCCCCCAGCCTGGCGCCGGCACTGCGTCCAATCGTCTCGCTGCGCAAGTTCCAGAGGATGATCTCGAGCCAGGCTTCCGCGGCGGCCGTGTCTTTCCAGTCGGAGCGCGAGGGGGCCGCTCTGAGGGAGATAGTGGAGCGCGAGATCCCGGACTGGATGAAGGCGAAGGAGGTGGAAGCGCTCGGCAGGCGTTTCAGCGCCGAGCAGGAAGAGAAGCGCTGGGAGAGGGAAATCGAGATCCGCAGGTTGAGGCGCCGCTACGACCGCCGGCGCCGCGACCAGGTGGCGATGGCGACGTCACTGGCGCTCGCTTCGCCCTCGGGGCTCATGCGGTGGGCGCTCGAGCGCCTCTGCGACGCAGGGTGGGCCAGATACGCACGCTTCATAGAGGCCGTCGAGGCCTACCAGGAGCCCTACTCCCGATACGTCCGCAGTAAGACGCTCGAGAACCTGGATAAGGCATCTTTCCGCAACTCGGTCTCCAGTTGGTACAAGGGCTACGAGCTCGTGATCCAGACCGAACCATACCTGCCGCGGGGAGCAGTCGACGCGAGCGACATGCCGCTCTTCGAGCTGCAGCCGATCGAGGTCTCCGACTCCGCCGCTGCATGGGTGCTGGGAACCGCAGCCCTGCTGCTGCCCTCTCTCATCCTGCTCGTTGCAGGCTACATCATGCTGGCCCGGAGGGATGTCTGAGGAGGCAAGGGAATGAAAGAAAACCGGTCCCGCTTCTTCTGGATCGCGTGGCTTCTCCTGTGGCTGGCCCCGATCCATCCGGCGGCCTCGGAGTCCGCCGGGCAGGTGAGCAGGCTCGGCCTCACGGCAGAGGAAAACGTTTCCGCCTACCGCATCCGCGAGGCGCTGCTCAGACTCCGTGAGGCCAGAATGGATTTCGAGACCGCCGAATCGCTCCACACCTGGGGACTCATATCCTCCAACGAACTCACCCGGCGGCGGATCCACTGGCGGGCCGAGTCACTCCGGGTCTCCTCGGTCGTACGTGCAGCCGTCGGCGAAGCGATCCGGATCATGGTCGCGGAAGCCGCCCGCTACCGCGCCGCCGACGGCGCCCTGCACGTTTCTCTGCTGCTGCGCGTGGCGAACGAGGGCCTCCCACCCGGGCTCGAGATTCCCCCCTACCTCTTCGCAGGCGGTCTTCACCGCTGCGAGGTCCTCTACGTTTCCCTTCTCCATGGCGGAGCCATCGTGGGCCAGCCCTACGAGATGCGCTGCAGAATGCCGCGGGCGGGCCAGTCGATACGGCTCGACTTCCGCCTGCTGGAAGAGACCGACCGCGTGGTGGTGCGGATGGATCACTGCGGAGCGACTGAAGAGAAGAACATCATCCTCACCGAGCTCGGCACTACGGGCGGTGGCGTCAAGATCAGGTGCAACCTGATATCCCAGGAGGTGCCCCTGGGCGAGACGGCCCACTTCCCGATAACGATCGAGCATCCCATCGGCACCGAACACTCAGTCAGGCTCGAGGTCTCAGGGCTGCCCCGTGAGATGCGCTGCGGCTTCATCGACCCGGCCAAGGGCGCGCGCCTGACGAGCCTGCTGCTTCCGGCCACGGAAAGGGAGTATCCGGTCGACCTCCAGGTCTCGGCACCCGAGCGGGTGAGCCGGGAGGTCGTCCCTGGAGAAGCCCTGGCCTTCCTTGTCAGGATCCGGGCGGAGGAGAGTTCCACAGCCGGTGCACCCTCGGGCGGGGCGGTCCTCGACTCGCTTCAGCTGGAGGTGATCCCCAGGGGCCGCGGCGAGCTCAGTGTCCGCTGCGCCAATCTCTACGTCACCGCTGCGAAGGGGAAAACCACCTCCACGAAGATCATGGTCTCCAACACAGGCACCGGAGCCGTGCAGAACATACAGGTCACACTCGAGGGCCCCTTGGGATGGGAACTGGGCACGGAACCCGCAGCTCTCTTCGATCTGCCCCCGGGCGGGTCACGCGAACTGGAGGCACTGTTTGCAGCACCCGCTGAGGCCTCGCCCGGGGACTACGAGATCGAGGTGCTGGCTGCAGGCTACAGCGCCCAGAGCCCCGTGCGCTCCCCCAGGCGCACCATACGGGTCATGCTCGAGCGAAGCGGAACGAAGGGCGTGCTCCTGGCTGCAGGGGGAATGCTCCTGCTCCTCATGGCTGGGATTCTCGCAGTGGGGCTCAGGATGCTGAGGCGCGAACGATAGACGGCAAATGCCCTCCCGGAGTGGACCCGGGAAGGCGCAACCATGCGACCCGAAGGGGAACAGATCAAATGCCAGCTGACAGTAGAACGATCGAGAAAGAACCCGAGGCCGCAGCTCCGCTCGTCCGCACCGAGAGGCTGCACAAGCGCTATCCCAACGGCCACGTGGGTCTCGAGGCGCTGGACCTCGAGGTGCACCGCGGTGAGATCCTTTGTCTACTCGGACCGAACGGGGCCGGTAAGAGCACGACGATCAACCTCCTGCTCGGTTTCCTGAAGCCGACCTCCGGGCGGGCCTTCATAATGGGGATCGATGTGGCCGAAGCACCGGTACGCGCAAGGCGCCACCTCGCCTACATCCCCGAAGACGTGGGCCTCTACGAGAGCCTCTCGGCCTTCGAGAACCTCTCCTTCTTCGCAGGGATCGCCGCCCGGGCATACGGCGATCCGGGTATGGCCGAGAGGGGGAGACTGTACGATGCGCTGCGCACCGTGGGCCTGAGAGAGGAGTTCCACCACAGGAATCTCAGCTCCTTCTCCAAGGGCATGCGCCAGCGTGTGGCGCTCGCAATCTGCCTGGCCAAGGGCGCAGAGGCGATAGTGCTTGACGACCCGACGATCGCGCTGGATCCCGCCGCCATAAGCGAGCTTGCGGCCATACTGAACCGGCAGCGCGAGGAAGGAAGGGCGGCTCTCATAACGACCCACGACCTGCTCTTCGCAAAGGCGATAGCGACAAAGATCGTCATGCTCGTACGAGGCAGGGTGGTCGCAAGCTGGGATCGCGCCGAGATAGCCGAAGCGCGCCTGGATGAACTGTACCTGCAGAGCCTCGCTCTCGGTGAGGCGCACGAGGCCGGAGCGGATGCCGAGGAAGCACGCTAGATCGCGCTGGCCGACCCCGCCGGTCGAATGGATGCTTTCAAAGCCTCTAAGCCAGGAGGTGTACAATGACTAAACACTCGAGTGAAAGGATGCCTCAGGGTGCACGCCGGCAACTCCAGGGGACGCGTGGAGGGGAGCGCGGGCACACCGCGGCCCTGTTCCTCCTACTCATGTTGCTCTCGCCCCTGCCTTCTACTCCAAGCCAGGCCGCGGGACCTGCCATGGCCCTAACGGCACAGAAGGTGTTCAGGCCCGATGTGATCGCCAACGACATAGCGCTCGATGGCGAGGGCAGGGTCTATGTCTGCAGCCCCGTGCCCGGCGATGCCTGGATCGAGGTGTTCGATCGTGCAGGCTCTTTGCTTGAGCGCATCGTCGCACCGGAGCCGAAGGGTGATATGGCAGGTGGCGCATCGGCAATCGACGTCGACTCCCAGGGAAACATCCTCGCCCTCACCCGCGAGCTGCCGGGGATGCTCGTGCTCGAGCGAAGCGGCAAGTTGGCGCGGGTCATCGAAAGGGACTGGCTCGACAGGCCGTGGTCGAGCCTCTGTTGGATGCCCAAGGGAAAGATCGCAGCCGCCGGGCAGCCGGGAAGGCAAGGCGGGCTGGTCGAACTCTGCAACAAGAAGGGCAAGAAGTGCAGGGAGATGGTTGCGCAGGTCCCGGTGCCGGGCCCAGAGATGGCCGAGGAAGCAGCAAACGTACTTCACCTGGCCTCCTTCGGCGACGGGAGGCTGGCTGTAGCCTTCGCCGCCCTGGGTGAGGTCGCGGTGTACTCGAAGGATGGAGAAGAGATCTCCAGATTCCAGGTGCCGATCCCCGAAATCTCCCGGTCCATTTTCTTCAAGTGCCGGGGCGAAGAGATGGAGGCGCGCGGCCGCTCGCTGGAGCCCCTGGCGCAGCGCCCGGGCGATGTGCTGGCGGATCTCGAGGCTGCATGCAGCGACGGTGCGGCTCACTTCGTCGAGTACATCTCGGATATGACAGTCTGCGGGGAGGACGTCCTGCTACTCATCGACTCCCGCATCCACCGCTACGGCGCCGAGGGAGCGCTCAAGGGCGTCTATGAGATCCTCGACCCTCAGGGCAGGCCCATGCGCCTGCACCGGATCGACGCCAGCGGCTCCCTGTGTGCCGGGCTTTCGTACTTCGGTAAGGTCGCACTCTTCAGGCTCGATGGTCCGGCGGGAGAAACAGAAGAAAGGCCGGAGCCTGAAGTGGGCGAGAAGTTTCTCTGCAGGGCTACGTCTCTCAACGGGGCTTCCTGCCAGTGCCCCGCGGGCTTAGGCCAGTGCACCTGCAGCACTCTCTTCGGCATCGCTCGCTGCGTCTGCGCCGGGACAGTCATGTACTAGCCGGCGCCTGGAGGATCGAGCAGGAGAGACGGAGACACGGGGACGCGGAGACACGGAGACACCGAGAGACCGGAGCCTACGGAATGTACTCGCGGCTGAAGGCCCCGCCTGCAACGAGGCCTCCGCTAAAGGCACAGAGGGCATAGACACGGTCGTTGAGGCCCCGGCGCAGTGCGACCCAGCCCTCCCCGTCCCATGCGGCCACATAGTGGACGAGCCGGTCGCCGGCGTACAGGAACCATCCGCCTGCGACGATCAGGTCGTCATAGACACACAAGGCTGACACGAAGGAGCTGGTCCCGGTTCCGACCGGGCCCCAGGTGTCGCCGTCGAATACTGCGATGTAAGAGAGTGCGGACTCACCCGAGCCGGTGAATCTCCCGCCGGCGTACAAGAACCCGTCGTACGACAGGAGGGCATCGACGCGACTGTCCAGTCCTTCACCCACGGGGCTCCAGATCATCCCGTCCCAGCAGGCCACACGCTGGGCGTAGGACTCTCCCGCCTTCAGGAAGGAACCTCC
>CAYMBA010000002.1:0-54470 GCA_964388535.1 uncultured bacterium
CCCTTGATCGCATTGGGCTTCATTGTCACTTGCCAACTCGCCCCGCCTCACAGCCTCCGATGGGGTTCGTGTCCCTCAGGTCACAGGTTTGCCTCCGGCTTCCTTCAGACCCCGCCTCACGACGACGCCCTTGCCTTCAGCTAACGGTTGGTGCGATCAACCTCCGTAAGGGTCTTTCACCCTCTAGCCAACGCCCATGCCGGGCGCACAAGAAAGGCTCCGAGCGTGAGGAGACACGCCCGGAGCCAGCCGTCTTATGGGCAGCGTACCAATGTGGAGATTCGGCTCGCCTTCTTATGTTGCGCCAGGTCAGACCAATGCGCAGTCAAAGGAAGCGGGGGGGCGCGGCGCGCCTCGGGCCTGGCTATGTGCGGCGGATCGTGGTCGAGCTCGCAGCCAGGGCCGACTACGGTCCTGAGCGGCGCCAGTTCGTCTCAACGCGTGCCTTCCGGCACTGGCACGCGCAGCGCCTCATCGACCCGGGGGCGTCGATCCATCAGGTGCACGCGGTGCTGGGGCACACCCGGGCGCAGACGACCAAGGATGTCTGCGCGCCTGAACCTAGCGTGGCAAAGACACTGGATCCCGCGTGCAACCTGCGCGGACCAAGCTATCTCCTTCGCAGCTTCGCTTGTTTGGTAGACAAGGAAATCCGCTTCTGTTCAAGGTCCACTTTGAGGATCACCACATCAACCTCATCACCTTTGCTCAACACCTCGCCTATGTCCATCTCGCTCTCATGGACGAGTCCGCTGATACCCTTCCCTAGATCTACGAACGCGCCGAACCGTACAACGTTGGTGACTCTTCCTTGTACTAGATCGCCTTCCTTGTACTTCACAAAGGGTTCATTCTTGGGCACTGCGGGCATACTCAATGCAATCTCTCTCTGCTCCAAATCCACATCCATTAGCTGTACAACGATCTCATCACCTACTTCTACAGCGTAGCCCCACATCTGGCTCTCATGGAGCAGGCCGGTTATCTGAGGTTCAAGGTCAACAAACGCCCCATAATTGACAACGTTAGTAACAATACCCTCGCAAACATCTCCTGCTGAGTAGTTTCCGTAATCTGGTCTATCCTCAGGCAACTTCATGCTGAGTCCAATCTCCTGCTTTTCTGGGTCGACCTTGATCACGACGACTTCAATGGTGTCCCCTACACTGACGACATCTTCGGGATTATCCACCCTGCTCCAGCTCATTTCACTCTTATGAACAAGCCCTTCAATTCCGGGCATGATCTCGACAAACGCCCCAAAGGGCACAGATCTACGAACCTTTGCGTCTGTAATACGCGTCCCCACTGGTGGAACTCGCTCATCCCAGGTGGTGTCAACCATTGCTGCTAAGAAGGTATTAGATAGACGGTAAAGATCGTCTATCGCACGGTGATATTCTTTGTCCTCTGAGGGCAATTTGAGTTCATTACGCAACTCATACGACATTCGTCCGGAGAAATGAAGTTTTCCGTTTTCCCAAGAAAGCTGTGCGAAGTTGCGTTGTTTTCCGATCAGAGCCTCAATCTCCTCCGGTAGCCTCGCGCATGAGACGTAAGATGGACCGCGCTTAAACTCCAGCTTCAGGTCGCATATCTCTCCAATGAAATAATCATCTGGGGGTCTAATGAGACCGCTCCCGGCCACGCTCGCAACATGGACAATGCCTCGATCGGGCTCGTTCCATTCAAGAGTGAGATAGACTCTTCCGCGAGAAATCTCACGAACCGTCCCCTTGGCCCTGAGTACACCTTGCTTTCCCTGTTGTCGCATAAGGACGTCGTTCAAATGAGCTTCAACGACCGGAAGAATCGAAAGCCGCACCTTTCTTCGTTCCTTGTCGACATTCTCGACTATGGCCTGCAATTCAGCTCCAACTGGGATCTCCCTGACTGCGTAACCCCGACCCGAGAAGCTGACCTGGTCTGCGCCGAGTAGCACCTCCGTCCCTGTTTCTGGATCATGGGTCACCAGGGTTACCTGATAATCGCCGGGCCTTGAGTCGTAGCCTGTCACCACCAGCGACACCGTGTCCCCAATTTGAGGGTTACGCTCAAGAAAAACGTCAATTGATTCTTTCTCGGGCACAGGCGCCAGCAACACATGTGGGGAATCAAAGTCGATTACTTCTGCTTCGACAACGTCACCTACTTGGTAGACTAGCTTGGTGTTTGTTAGGAAGCAGGGAGGCTTTGGGCCAACGACCTCCACGGGCCTGCTCAGGTGAGACGGATCGTTCATCCGTCGGGTGGGCTCCCTTCCGTCATGACCTGTCGCATCAGTTTCAGCATTTTCGACAGCTTCATAGGTGTCATCGGCCAGAACGACCCACGCGGGTACCGGATCTTCCTCGGGGTTCTCGACGGGAGGCTGCATGTATGCCAGTATAGTATCCGCGAGATCGCTATCGCCGGCCTCGGCAGCGTCGAGGTCGTATTCAACATCCCCGTCGTCAGGCTCTACCCCAACATAGCCCTCCAGGATTTTGGGAAGTTCTGATAGACGCAAGGTTGGTTCGACGGAGATCCGGCCGTCTGACAAGAGATCGACTACTCGGCACTGATAGCGACTTCCAATGGAGAACCTCTGATCTAGGAACAACCGATCGTAAGCGTCCCTTTTGAGTAGCTTGCCCGTCTTATCGTTTCGAGTTTGCTTGGCGATGAATCTTCCCAGCTCGACTTGCGAGCGTTTGGTGCGCCCATCCTCCTCTAGCCATTCAATCCACTCCGGTTGCAGTATTGACAAGTAGCTAACATGGATAACGGGCTCTGGCGGGGCGCTCGGAGACAGACGGTGGGTGATGACCTGTTGCTTGCAACTCACAAACGCGTCAACGCGCTTGCCGTACAGAACGGAGTCCAGGTTGATCTGAAGTGGCATCTTGGTTTGCTGCTCAAGCGCCTCACCAGCCAAGCCTAGGCCACGCAGTCCATAGATACAGCTCTCATCAGGCAGATCGCTCACGCTATTGGCGTCACTACTGGGACTGGGGCCATTGCAGATTTGCTCTGGGAGGCAGTAGGCAATGAGGATCCGCACACGATCAAGCAATGCGAAGTCAATCGGTCGTATCTCATCATCCTTCTTGTGGCCAGAGAGTTCCTCTAGGAGCTTGCGCCTTACTGGCTTGACCTTGTCCTTGAAGACGGAGTGGCTAATGTAGTATGCCTTTGCCCAAGCCTCCTGCGCTGCACAAACTATCGCGGTCTCCGCTTCTGCTAACCAGTCCCCGGCTACTTCAGCAAGCCCGAACTCCTTCGTGGTGCTCTCAATGTCATCATAGTTGTCGGCGTTCTCGATCTGGAGTCTGAACTCGGCGAGGGTTTCCTCGTCGACGGCTTCGCCTATCTTATCCATGAGGCGAGCAGCATACTTCTGAACCCACATTTCCCGGAATGCCCAGTCGGGATCGATGGGTTGACCATCGTATTGCACCTCAGACCATGCGGTGTATAGCTTGAGGCAGAACTCGAGGTCATCTTGGCAGCCCTGCATCATCGCGGCATGGATACGCCCAACGGCTCTCCGCGTTTCGGGGTCCCAGTTCCTGTCCCAACGCAGGAAGCGACGTAGCCCTCCCTGCTTGAGCATTGAGAGCAAGGTCGCCATCTCAACTGCACAGGAAAACCGATCAGCAGCAACCATCAAGTTTGCCAATGTTGGCTCATCGGCGAAACGTTGCAACTCGAGACCGAGTTCTGTCAGATCTCCCTCCTCGTCTAGTGCGCCCTTCTTCTTGAGTATCTCGGGGGCGCGCTCAAGCTCCTCCTCCGGAGGTTTTTGGATCCAGTCAAATCCTGCCACGTCATCGATGCCAGCTGCCTTGGCTGTCAAGACAACCTGCTCAAGTCGAGATCGTTGGATTTGCGGGACAGGATACTCGGGGAAGAGACCGTTGAACTGCTCCTTCGTGTAAAGGCAGTACGCTTCACCATCCATAACCCGGCCAGCCCGCCCCCACCGCTGCCTGCACCCCGCCTGACTCTGCAGGACGGGGACAACTTGCTTGGTCTGGCTCTTTGGATCCCATTGGTCCTGGTTTATCAGGCCACTATCAACAACGTAGACAATGTCCTCGACGGTAAGCGAGGTCTCTGCAACGTTTGTGGTAATGACGACACGCCTCATCGACGGATCCGGCTTCTTCAGAAGGGCTTTGTTCTGCTCCTTCTGAGGCAACTTTGTATAAAGGGGGCAGACGTATACATTGCCCGCGAGCGTTTCGTCTCTTGCCACCTCATTGCGAACAAGAGCTACCGCGGTTTCTATGGGCCTTTCACCATGGAGGAAGGCAAGAATATCTCCCGGGTTCTTGTTGCCTCTTGCTATCCCATGCAGGAGCCAAATTACTACCTCGGCCACCGCTGTCGCGGCGATATTCCTCATCCTTGGCATGTCCTCGAACGGATAGGGACGTTGCCCTCCCTCTGAGAGGGAATACTCGTTATCAGTAGGTGGGCCTGACCGCGTGTCATGCAAGTAGAACTCCCGCACCGTGTAATTCTGCTTCCCTTGCAGCCTGATGTGTCCGGTACGATCACGACCGAAATAGTCAAGGAATAGACCGGCATCAATGGTCGCGCTTGCGATGATCAGTTTCAGATGGGGATAGCGCGGCAGATGCCTTTTTAGCAACCCCAGAATTAGGTCAATATTGAGACTTCGTTCATGTGCCTCGTCAATCATGATGACACTCAAATTGCCAATCATGCCGTTCACGATCCAGTTGATTAGCGTGCCATCGGTGACGTAAACTAACTTGTTGCGCCAGTCCGAATAGGGATTATTGCTGTGCCGGAATCCGATATCGAAACCGGATCCCAAACTTGAACCGTAGAGCTTCTCAGCAACATAAGCGGGAATATTCCGTGTGGCCTGAATTCGTGGCTGCGTCACGATAATCTGGCCATGACGTGTGAAAAGATCATCCGGAATACCTTTGGGTAGCTCGGGTGGCATGATCAGCCGAAAGGGCAGAACAGTGGATTTCCCTGATCCTGTCGGTCCTTCTACTACAGCAACCTGATGCGCAGGATTGTTGAACCACTCATATAGCCTCCTGACGTCCTCGTCGGTAATCCCGTAATCCTCGGGGTCGAAACTGGACGGCACATCATGGACATGATGCTCGCGCCGCTCGTGAGATACGGCTCCCAGCCCACCATATCTGATCTGCGTTGTATTAGCTGAAGCAGAAGGTCTAAGATCAAAGTAGGCAAGCCCCATGGTCTGAGTCTGGCGATTGTGAATCTTCCGACATTCCGCACATCGTTCGGGCCTGGAATGACCACGCGCCGCGCCCTCTTGGTATGACGAGTCCGAATAGCCGAACTCTTCATTGCAATCCTTGCACCTGACTCTCCATTCCTTCGCCATTGATATCTACCCATAGGATTCAGTGCCAGGGCTTTCCTGGTCTGTATCCGCCTCTCCTAGTGAAGTAGTATGGGACGACTTCTATTGACGGGGGGCTGTCCGCGCGCCGGATGAGCTCATCAACAACAGCTCGATAAAACCCAATCACCGCTGGTTGGAATCCTGTGTGATACAAGAACAATCTTAGGCCGCCCAGCTCTCGCGTCTCTTCCAATTGAGTTCGGGTCTGCGCATAACAAAACTCATCTGATTCTCCGAGAGTTCGCGTTCTTGAAGCTTCGCGGTTCCGGAACCATGCCATATCGACATCGCGATCCATTTCTAGGTGCCGCATGCTCATTAATGCCACGCGAAGCGGCATCGTTTCGCGCAGGCTTGTTAAATCGCGCTCAGCGCGCCCTGGCACACAGCGCAAGGGGAAAGGTCTTCCTTCCGACCCGTCAGTGTATACAACCCGTATGTACAGCGGCGCGATGGTATCTTCGGTGTCTTTATAGATGAATTCACGCAGGACCTCGGTAATGACATTATGCGGCTGGTTGCTGAAATTCACCGCCGTGAGACGGCCCTCGCGCGACGCCTCAATTGCTTGCTGAACTTGGCTCCGAAGAATGTCGCGAAGATCTTGTCCCTCGTTATCAAGAAGCTCCTCAGAGTCGGGTTCCACCGTGATCGGGGGGGGGCCAAGTTGTACAGGCACATCCGCTTCACAGGTTGGAGGATCGGTGTCATCACTAAACATGAACGCATCTCGGATTTCTACAACGCCACAGCCAGAATCACTTGCTAGCTTGAAGAAAGCTAGACGCCTTTGGACATTGCTGTTCCCCGAACAATGCGCCTCCGCCGCAAGACGCTCGAACGTACTGATATGAGTGTCGATCTCGTCAGGTGTGAAGAATGATTCCCCGACCCGTCCGGGGCGGTCACTGACGGTTGTCATCGCCGCCAGGACATCCAAGTATCCCGCATCTAGTGCGCTGGCAGGGACCCGGCCCATTTCTAGTGCTGCCATGAATTCGTCGGCAGCGGATACCGACACCAGAGTTTCTGAGGTTATCGCTGCCTCAATGCGCGCGCAGCACAGATTGTAGTGCGCGCGCTCGTTCTCGGCGTTCACACCCTTCCTAATTCTGCGCTCGATTCCTAGCGCATCGACCACAAAGGGGTGGATACTGATCTTTGCCCCACCCCACTCTACTTCATCCTGCTCCCAAGCTGCCCGCGGCAGAGCGCAAAGGTAGAACCTTGGCACAATCATTGACGCATTATCCTGCTTCTGCTGAGTCGCTTGGATGCCTCAATGTCTAGTGAGAACACAGTTTCAGGACAAGCGAGAATGCCGACACCGCTGGCGCGGGCAGTCTTGCTTAGCCGTTCCCGATCTTGGACCGGGATTTGATCAAAGTCACGGGGAACAAGAATGAAGATCTTGTCGCCGGATGCTTCCCGCTGTGCGAGGTCTGCAAGACCAGCTGCAATCTCAAGATCGTCGTGAAGATGCATCCTGAGATCGCTCAATTCTCTCGCCCGGATCAATACATAAGCCCTGCTTCCCGGAGTTACGGCCTGGCTAACATGCTCACCGTTCACAAGCCAAGGGATTGGTAGTTCCTCATCACACTGATAGATCTTCGCATAATAGGTTTCATCAAACTCGACGTCTAGGCGCCTGACGTCGTCCTCGAGATCGACCGCGGTCTCACCCTCTATCCGTTCACGCCTTGCCAGCTTGCGGTCCAGATATCCCCCCATGATGGCCGAGCGGGCATGTGCAACATCATGCATGTAGACGTGACGGTTCTCAGGAACGGCCTCACCCCCAAGCGTGCTGTTCGGCCGCCAGCTGCCGAGGATTATTGTCTCAAGCTCTGAATGAGACCAGATGCCGTGATTTACCACGTAACAAGCACGTTCTTGCGAAAGTACTCCCCGCTCCGACATAGTTATTATGCGCCTGCGAAGACCATCCGGAAACTCTGCAAGCGCCATGAAGAGTTGTCGCGCCTCAGATGGAGTAATACGCCCTTCGTTTGCATGACTCAAATCAACTCCCCTTTCGCGAGCGAATTCGCGTAGCGCCGCAGGCACTCTCTTTCCTTCCACATTCTCGGTAAACCGAATCTCCATGGTGCCCCCGCACTTATAAGCCTCAGACAGGAGAAATGCGCTCGTCATCTTGGCGCCGCTCCCCGGCTCATAATCAGGAACATTCGCTATGAGACATACGTCAACTTCAAGGCAGTTATTCACTAGGGAGTGTCGGACCACAACGAGGCCGAGGACGATGTCTTGGACACAGAACCTATATGGACGCCAAATGTGGTTTCGGGGGAGCTTTCCTCCGTTGATGTATTCTTCTTCAAACCTCCTCACATGTCCTTCCATTACCCTCAAGCCGTTCCATACTGACAGCTTTCCATAGAGGTATTCAGCTATATCGGAGCTTATTGGTTCTAGGGCTTGCTCTGCTAGAGGCCTTCCCAGGCTCCAGAGCACCACAGGCGCCGTCGCCGCATCCGACCCCGCTTCCTGGCATTGAATGCATGCGAGATCTCCTGATGCTTCTAATGGAAAAACCGGGACAAGTTCTACTGGAACATCCGGAGACAAGGCTCGGAGCCCCGCAAGTGCCCACACTACGGAAGGATCCTTATCCGCGGGAAGGCACAGACCATAGATTGTCTGAGGGCCGATCTTAGCCGCACCGTAGGAGATCAGGAATTCGCGGTATGAATCGGGGAAACGCAATCCGATTATCCGCTCGACTTCTTCTACTCTCTCCAGCGGCACACCACCGGAGCGGTCCAATTGATCGCCGAGACCATCTAGCAAACGAAACAGTTTTTCAATTGAAGGGGAGGGCATAGCTTTCCCTTTGGAGACAACGTGCTAGCCGGAGGATCTCCCTGGCCAATTCATGAGGGCTGATGAACTCACAAATGGATCACCTTCTTCTCTCGGCGATGCTGAGGGTTATGGCCTCAAATAAAGGTCCAAATGTTTCCGATGCCACATGGAATACAACGCCAGCGGCAAGTAGACCTGAAACTATAGATGGTCCGCCGTCCCGCACGACTTCGGCAACAGCACTCCGAACCACCTGACTCTGAGACGCAGTCAGTTGCCTGGGCATCTCGATATGTGCGTCTTGGCGCTGGCGTTCCCCCTCTCTTTCGATCTCTTGGTCTCTAAGGTGTTTGCCCAGTTGCTCGCTGCGTGAGACGTAGCCAAGGTGGTATGTTACCTGACCCAGATCCTCGGTGGAACAATAGTTTGAGCATGCCATTGTCAACCCTCGTGGGACCAGCAGGGAGTACCCGAACCCAGATCGTCAACCACCATTTCGTCTATTCGTGAGCGTGAGCTGCATTGTTCAACGATTCTTTGCTGTGGCCAATAACAAGCTGGCCACAATTCTCCGTGATGCCAGTTCCTTAGAAAGTGAAGAGCTCCGGCCCCGCCACAATAAAGTGGTCGCTTGCGTCAATTAGCACGCCTAGCGCCATCACTTCCCAGAGACCCCCTCTCGATTCTTCCTTTCAAGCTAAGGACTAAGTCCTGTCCATCATACAATCAAACGATAACGTGCTCAAACGCTCCTTGCCGATGCGTGCATTTGCCGAAAGTTGGCAGATCGGCCCTGAAGCATCGTGTAGCCCGTTTCCTTCCACTAGGATGGATGAGAACGATAACAAGTGTCATGTCCAAAGAGGAAGGCGAGCAATCTAGAGACCTGTCGTCTCAACGCTGTGCCGCGCCCTACGCATCTGGGTGCCTTTAGTCCGATCCCATCAAGTGAGATAGATCCACCAGGAACGCTGGCCTCTGTCGATCCTTTTGGCCGCTTAGAAGAAGCTCCATCGATAACCGCTGGCCATCTCCAGCGTCGCTGCAAAGCCAGCCACATCTTTGGCCCCGTGCGCTTGCCGACATCGCACAGCACAAACCGCGTTGCGAGCTGTCGCTACAGGAATTCCACTCCAGCGGCACCACCCTTTGCTCAAGTGCCCCCAAGTCATGGCGAAGCCCCAAACATAGACGATGTCCCGCCTCATTCCGCGGGTCTCGCTCGCACCCGCTCCACTTGGAAGCTCTCCTTGAGGGGGACGAGCTCCCCTTCAGGCTCGAGGTAGAAACGGCCCCCATACAACTGGTGTCTCCACTCCACTTCAGATGGTCCATGCCGGTTCTTCTCGATCGCAAGTCGCACAAACCGGGCTCGGCCATCTTCACCCACCGGCTTCAAGCATTCATGATTCAGCACCCATCCCCCGTCCGGCTCGTATGTCATGCTCACGGGGCCCCACAGGTCCTCCAAGTGCACCGGCCCCCTACGCCTCACCGCTTGCTCATCCACCGCGCCAACCGCAACCACGGGCACGCCCCGCCGCATGGCCAGCGCCTTGAGTGACCGCACCACATAGTCGATGTGCTGCTCTCGCGCCAGGTCTGCGAGCTCCGCCGGCGGCGGCACACGCTGAGCGTAATCGACGATCACAACCGGATAGAGCCCTTTCCGCTGCAGCACTACTACCATCTTATCGATCGCTTCGGGGGACGTGTAGATCGGATCGCCCCGATACAGGTACAGCGCATCGAGATACTTCTCCATCTTCCGCCAGCCGAGAAGCGCCGATCTGGGCAGCTGTAGCAACATCGAGGACAGATCCTCCAGTGCGCCCGCCTCAGCCAGCCGCGCCAAGGCCCCCCGAATATCGCTCAGGTTGACGCCCCCTTCACCGCCCCCCGCCAGCCAGGACTCCATGCACAGCAGCCGTTGCTGCAGCAGGATCGGAGAATGTTCGTAGCAGATCAGCAGGCAGACCACCCTATTCCGCGCCTGGGCTGCCCATAAAGTTATATTTCGGCCCAGCTGACTCACAAAGAGCGTCTTACCGATGTTCTGCTTTCCAACCACCAGCACCAGATCCTCGGCGTGCAGGCCGCCACCCATACTTGCATCCAGGAAAGGGAACCCTGTCGGGATCGGCCGCAGGACCGCCGGGTTAAGGTCAGGCAGTCTCCTCTCAAAGGCCTCCACGGTCGCCCGCAACGATACCGGAGGCCCGGTCCCGCCCGGGAAATGGATCGTGCTCTCGTAGCCGTCGTCAAAGCGGTTCACGAAACCCCCTGCCCTCCGCCCTGGAACCAGAGGCTGGCCCATCGACCACAAGCCGATAGCCGCGCGCATGCGCTGTCTCAATGCCCGCCCCTAGGCGAGCCTCCGCGAACTTCTGCCGGAGACGGTTGATGTGTTTGCGAACGGCGCTCTGCTTCGCCTCCTCGCCGAACACCCGCCGTGCAATCGAGGGGATTGCCTTCCACTCATCCGCCGGCGGGTCCATCAGCACGGCGAGGATCAGCGCCTGCTTCCGGGTCAGCGCCACTTTGGAGCTCCGAACCCGCAGCGTCCGGCCGGCGACGTCCAGCACTGCATCGCCCGTGCGCCGAAAGCGCGAAGTGATCCGTCCCAGAGCGGCCAGCTGCGCCCTTGCGAAGCGAGCCGCCACGCCTGGCGGCACCTCCCGCTTGCTCAGGTATGCGACGGCCCCAACCCGAGCCGCCTCCTCAAGACCTTTCCTTGCCGACGCCCGACCCGTCATCACCATGATCGGCGCCGCGGTCGCCTCCCACAGCCACGGGAGGAGCTCCAACCCCCTGCCCTCGCGCTCAAGCTTTGTCCCCACCATTACCAGATCGGGCTGGAGCGCGACGGCCCGCTCCAATCCCTCGCCGGAGCCCGAGACACTCTCGACCCGTACGCCCTTCGCCTCCAGCTCCGCCGCAAGCCTGTCGCGATAGGCGACGTCCGGGTCCACGATCAGAACCAATGGCGGCGGCACCCTCGATGCGCCCTCGTCTTCGGCCACCCTGACCTCCCCCGGCACGAAAGGCCGATCGCCTGTCACGTGCCCTTGCCCCGTGCGTCCTGCGCCTCCTCGGAGGTGTCCTTTACGCCCTCGACCACCAGGCGGTATCCGTGCGCGTGCGCCGTCTCGATCCACACACCCATGTCCAGCGACTCCAGCCTGGAGCGGATGCGCGCAATGTGCTTGCGTACCCCGGCCTTCTCGTTGTATCCGGTGTCGCCGTATACCTTCCTGGCGATCTCGGCATGCGTCTTCCAGTGCCCTGCTGGCGGGGTCATCAGCGCGGCCAGGATCTCCGCCTGCATCTCCGTCAGCGGGACGGGTATGCCCCGGATCAGCAGCTTCCGCGCCTGGACATCCAGGACCACGCTCCCTAGGCGAAGCGACGTGTACGTCAACTTGCCGAGCCTGGCCAACTGGCTGCGCACAAAAGCGCTCAGCGCCGCCGGAAGCGCGTCGGCCTTGTTGAAGTAATGCGTCGCCCCTCCCTCCCCCGCCGCCTCCAGGTCTTCCCGAACCGACCCCCTGCCCGTCAGCACCACGATGGAGGCGGCCGTCGCCTGCTGCAAGCGCGGCAGCAATTCGAATCCCTCGCCTTCCCTCTGCAAATTGATGTCCAGGATGATCATATCCGGCCTCTGCTGGACGGCTTTCTGGTACCCCTCCTCCGCGAAGAAGGCCGTCGAGGCGCGCAGCCCATCCCGCTCGAAGGTTTCCGCCAGCGACGCCGAGAACGCGGCGTCATCATCAATGATCAGGACCAGGGGCTTGTTCGGCATGTCGATCCCCCTCCCTCTACCTCTCCCACATCACAGCAGGCTCCAGCATCTGTCGCGCGACGGTCACCGCCGCCGGCAGATCTCCTGTCAGCCCGCCCCGTTCGGCCAGCTCCTCTGCAAGCCGCCGGAGCATCCCCACTAGCAGCTTTCGCTGCCCGGGATCCAGACCGCCCGCCACCACCCGGACGCTTTCAGCCACGGCCTGCGCCCGGTTCGAGAGTCCGGGGGCCAGCGCCTCCAGTGCATCCAGGCCCCCGGGATTGAAGCACCGCGCCCTCATCGCGCAGACCTCGCAGCGACTAAGGTCCGCCAGGAACATCGGCAGGTACACCCCCTCCTGGATGCCGCGCAGCGCAGTCTCTAATACGTGAGTCAACCGCCCACCGGCCACCATGCGCCTCCCGTGCGTCCATCCGGAGGGGATGTGCCGGTACGTCACACCCGTCACCTCTCCAAAGGCGATCGTGCTCTCTGGCAGGGGTTCCATGTGCAGGGCCGCGATTACCCTCAGGTCCCGGCTCACCATCCTCGCCGACGGCGTTCGCGCCAGATCGTAGTCGTGCACCTCCACCAACACCGAATGCGGGGTATTCTCCGGCTCGTCCATGACCAGCATGTCCGCCCTCGCAGGCAGGACCCAGCCCCCCACCCTCACCTGAACGGGAACCTGAATACCAAGGATCGCAGGATTCGCTGGCGCCTCGCCGGGGGCGGCAAGCCGCTCGGCCATGCGCAGGCTGTCCGCAAACGCGTCCGCTACGCTGTACGGGCCGAACAGCGGATGGTCGACTTGCTCCACCCGCAGCGCGGCCATCAGCTTTCGATCCAGCTCCTTGGCAAGCGCGGGAAGCCCGCTTGAGCGGGCCATGCCCTTGAACTTGCGCGACATGCGCGGCTGCTTGTAGCGGGATCCGTCGCGCTTGCGGATCTTGCCCGATTGGAAGCCTTCCAGGATATGGGAAAGCGCCTGAGCGTAGCCTGCCAGGCCCTTGAGCACGTCATCCTCGTCCGCGCCCTCACGCGCCAGCCAGGTCCGCCAGACGACCATCACCGCTTCCTGCAGGCCAGCCTCCTGGCGACGGGCGTACACCCGCCACGCCTGGCGCAGGGAATCACCGGGGAGCTCAAGCGTTGTCCGGGGCGCCCACTCCCCCCGCAGCCCCACCACATGCTTCCAGTAGTAGAGCATGGAGCAGAATACGTAGTCCCGTAACTGTTCAAGCGACACTGGCGACAAAGGCATATCCGATCGCCCTCTTCAGTCGGCGCGCACCTGCACCTGCCCGGGATCCAGGAGCGCCGGCGAAGTGGCGAAGCCGAGATAGAACGTGCTGCCTACTCCGACCTCTGACTCGACCCTGAGGGTCCCGCCCATCGCCTCGAGCAGGCGACGCGTCACCCACAGCCCGATCCCCTCGCCCTTCACCCCGGCACTTCGTCCGGCCCTGAACCGGTACGACCCGATCCGAGGCAGCTCCTCGGCAGGCATTCCAGGGCCGGTGTCCGAAACGGCGAAGATGACTTGGTCGCCCTCGAGGTAGGCCCGTACGCGCACCGCACCCTCCTGCGTGTATTTGAAAGCGTTATGCAGCACGTTGGAGAGTACCCGGAAGAAGGCCACTCGGTCCGCCTGGATGTGCGGCAGGTCCTCCGGGATCTCGGTCTCCAGCACTAGATCCGGCCTCCGCCGGGCTCGCAGAGACAGGAACGGCCGAACCACCTGTTCGAAGAGCTCTCCCGGGCGATGCGATTCGACCGTCACCAGGGGTGACCTGCCCTCCGCCATGTCGACCAGCGAATCGCCCGACCGAGCGACGGTGGCCACCAGCTGAATCGTCCGGTAGAGCTCCGCCAGGTCCGCCTCTGAGGCCTTCCCCGGCCTATCCGAGGACGCCGTCGTCTCCCAGGCGCGCAACAGGACGGCCTCAAGCGAGCCGAGGGTGTTGCCCAGATCGTGTTGGAAGGATCCGAGGAGCATCTTCAGCAGGCCGTCTTTGACCCGCGCCTCCTCCAGCAGCTGCTCCATCAGCTCGGCCTGGGCAAAGCGGACGGTCACGGCCTCGACCACCCGCGGAAAGTGCTGCACGGCGGCCTCCACTGCCTCCATGTTGAACCGGTCGAGGCGCTTTACTCGGGGGACATGCAGGATGATCAGTCCCGCCGTCGGACCGCGTTCCCCGCCGCGCTTCATCCTCAGCCGGACAGCGAGCATCCTCCCGCGCCTTGCTTGGGGAAAGACCTTATGGAACGCTTTCGGCATCCTCCCAGCGGGCAGCTGCAGCAGGTCTCGCTCCCCCTCCCCCGTCGCAAGCGCGGCGAACTCCCCTACAGCCAATGTCGCGGCGAGCATCTCCTGATCCGCGCGTCCCTGCAATGTGCCTCCGGAGGCCGCCACGTGTAATTCCGCGCTCTCAAAACCCTCGCCTGGAACGCGGATGAGCGCCAGCCTCCCCCGCGCCCCTACCCCTTCGGCCAACGCCCCTGTCATACCCTGCACGGCCGCCTCGATGTTCGGCGCCGCCGACAACCTCAGGACCGCCTCCGGTAGATTGCGCCAGCGCCGCAGACGGCTCATGGCGGCCGCCTCCCCCACCCTCACCGCGGCGACCACCTGAACGGTCAGGAACAGCGCACCCAGCAGAACCAGGATCCCCAGGGGCACAAGCAAGCTATTCAGGATCTCGCTCATACCTCTTCTGTCTCGCTACATAGCATCTCGTCGCTCAATCATTATCGGCCGGATCATGCGTTTTTCACAGCCACCCCCGCCATCTTCTATCACCTTGCCGGTTGCTGCGCGCTCTCAGTACCAACCCTGGTCGCGCTGCGCATCGGCATCACTTCCCCCTCTGCACCGGCGGCGCCGGCGGGATGTACTCCCACCAACGAAACGGCAGCCGCCAGACCGGCTTCAACGGATCCGGGGCGGCACTGCGGTCGAAATCCGTCAGCAGCTCCCAGGTCGTGATCAGGATGGCGGGCGTCCGCCGCAGCCGGTACCGCCCCGCCAGCTCCACGAGGCGTCGCGCCACGGCTCGCGCCCGGGCTTCGCCTCCCTCCGCGACGACGTACAGAAGCATCGGGATCGGGTCGGAGGCCGCGTATCCGAACCGGGCAAGGATGTACTTCTCCAGTTGCCGGGTCAAGCGGACGCCGTTTCGCGTGCCGCGGTCGATCTCCAACCAAAAGGGCACACTTCGCCCGTCCCAAATCAGCATCCCGCTCGAATCCGGTACAACCTCGACCCAGCGAGGGTGCGTCAGATCTCTGGGGGCCACTGCCACGCAGTATCCATAGCGAGCCTGGAGAAGATCCCAGCGCAGCAGACAGCCCCGCCGCTGCAGGGCGAGCATGAAGGCGAGTATGTAAGTCATGTGGCGTGGGCTTCGCGTCAAGGGCGCATGGCCCGAGGCCCAGGCCCGACGGGCGCGAAACCGCGCCGGCGTCTGCATTACGCGATAGGCCAGCAGATCCAGCCCGCGCGGGGCCAGTACGAAACGATGCTCGCCCTCAAAGAGCGGCAACCGCTCCACCAGACCGACGGCCTCCATGCGCCTCAGCCCGCGGAGCACGCTCCGCCTCCTGTATCCCACCAGCAGCGCAAGCTCCTCGGCCGCAAAGGCAGGATATCGGAGCAGGCCTAGGAGCAGCGCCGCCTCACCGTGCGTCATCGTCAAAGCATCGCGCAAGGCCGAAGCTACGTGGTGCTGGCTCCGTTGAGTCCATTGGGACACGCGCTGCCGGCGCGGCGCCCGCGGCACCCTGCCTCCGAGAAAGGTCTGCATGCTTTCCCTCGTCGGGAGGAGCGTAGGTTCGTCCCAAGGACAGAACTGCCCCCACCCCATCTCGGGAAGCCTCAGCCAGGCATCCGCGCGCCCCAA
This sequence comes from uncultured bacterium, assembly GCA_964388535.1. GTDB lineage: Bacteria > Eisenbacteria > RBG-16-71-46 > CAIMUX01 > WJJG01 > CAYMBA01. The sequence continues at coordinate 15,914 of CAYMBA010000002.1, forward strand.
CTCTCCCGTGCACCTTTCATAAGGGTAAAAGTACACCGGGAAGCTTGCTCCCCTCTGCCGCTTCCTGGCCCTGCCCCCGGATCGGATCAGCATTGGCATCCTCTTCGGGGCGAAGGGCACGCCCATGACCGCGAGGACGACGCTAAGATCTCTCTCCTGCCGGCGAAACTGGAACCAATTCCGCAGCAGCTCAAGGTACCACCACGACGCTGCGGCCCCCTCCGGAGGCACGCCGAACGCGATCAGCACCTCCCCATCTCTTTTTCCTCGAATGCTGACCAATGCATCCAGGACCAGGCCCGGCGCCGCGCGCCACGGACTGATGGACCACACCATTCTCTGCCTGATCCCCGCCGCGCCCAGGAAGATCCGCCGGGCCTTATCCAGGTGAGGCGCAGCGAGTAGTGTCTCCGCGCGACGGTTCACCGACGGGATCGGTAGCCCAAAATGGTGCGCGCCTGCGGGCGTCAGAGCGTAGCGTCTGGGAGGCCTGGGTTGCCCCTTGGTGGCTATGCGCATTGTTTCGACATAGCCCAGATGCAACGCCTCTTCCCGTGCGCGGCGCGCTTTGAACTCGCTCAGCCCACTCTCCAAGCACAGGAATCCAAACCTCGCCCACGGGTGCCGCCAGACGGCATCAAGGAATCGCCGCAGCGGATCGCCCTCGTCCCCGGACCCCCTTCGATCTCCCAAAGGCGCTATTCCTCCTCGGGATCGCTCTCCGCATCTGTCGCCCCCTCGCCATGCGCGGAGTCCTCAGCCCAACCCTCCATGCGCTCGAGCAGCTCGAGCATCCGATCGTGCGGCGTGCGGCCGCGCTCCCCGGCCTCCCCGGAGGATCGAGCCCCCTCCGCATCGGATGCCTCGCTCCCTCCTGCCCAAGGCATCGCCGGCTGCCCCACGCCGCCTCTCACACCCATTCCCCTTTCCCCAGCCCTATCCGGCCCATCGACCACGTCGTCCTCAACCGCTTCCGGGAAGAAGGGTTCCACACCCAGGAGATCTCCGAAGGCCCCGTCGTGCACCGCGGTGGCTGCGGCCACCTCCGTGCCGAAGTGACGCAGGATCACGTTCATGGCGCGATGCGCGGCCCTCATGGCCTCTCCATGGGCAAGTGAGTAGCGAGCCCTCATCGCCAGCAGTCTGGCGCGCACCTCCGGATTTTCTCCAGGCATCGGCTTCGTCTCCACCGCAAACGGCGCAACGACCTGTCGCCCGACCACCGTCCGCACATAGGCGGTGTATTGCGGCAGGTTCGTCAGCGTCGCGGGCGGCACCTCCTCTCCCAACTCCCGCTCGCTGATGCGCGCCGCGTCGTCCCCGGCCACGCGGAAGACCATCAGCGTGTCCGTGTTGGCCAGCAGCTGGCGGTCCACGGCGACCCGCGCCAGGTTCTCCCGCTGCATCGAGGGCTCCAGGAGTGAGAGGCCTTGTGTGCTCAGGACGAGCGATCCCCCGAATTTCTGCGCTTCAGCCATGATCGAGGCGTAATCCACCGCCGCCATGGTCTGGGATTCGTCCACGATCACCGACGTGGCCACCCGCTCCTCGGCCGGCCTAGCCCCCTGCGCCAGGATCGCCCGGCGCACATAGTTGAGGACCAGGCTTCCCATGAAGGAGGCAAACTCATCCCCCACCGTCGGGCGGGCGGTGTGGAAAAGTACGATCTTGCCATCGGCGACGAAGCGCCATGGGTTGATGGTGCTTGCCGACTGCCCCACCATAGCGCGAATGCGGCTGTTGAACTCGAAGGCCCGCGCCTTGGACAGCACCGGCGAGATGACCCGCTCCTGGAAGCTGGGCGTCAGGTCGTCGTACTCGGTCTCGAAGTAGGCGATCACATGCTCCGAGCGTGGATCGTCCTTCGGCAGCACCTCTCTCAGGAAGTGGGATCGCCGCTCCCGGGTCAGGCTTATCAGCGGCGCCAGCGCCAGGATCGTGAATTGTTGATCCGGAGACCGTTGGGTGTTGGCCAACGCCAACGCCATGAGGAGCATGCGCAGCGGCACCACCATGCGCGGCCCCCAGTAGCCGGCCCAGAGGATGTAGGCGACGTCGACAAAGGCTTCGACGACTCGCTCCGGATCGCCCACCTGATCCACGTCCAGCACGTTGAACCCCGGAACAAAGTCGTCATCCGCCAAGTCGATAAGTACGACGTCATCTATTCGATTCTGGGGTACGTGGCCTAAGAGGGAATCCACCATGTCCCTGTGCGGATCGACGATCACCACCGCGCGCCCGGGCTGGCGCATCGCCCAGCATGCGATGTGCTGGGCGACCGTCGTCTTGCCCATGCGCGTTCGCCCGACCAGCATCATGTGCCTGGTCAGCGCATCGCGCGGCAGATAGACCGGCACGCGTACGCCGCTCGACTTACGCGCTTCGCCGATGTGCAATCCGGAGGGGTCCAGCACCTGCTCAGGAACGGGCAGCGCCACCTGGACCCTCGAGGCCGGCAGCAGGTCCGGCAGGTCGGCGAGCGGCAAATGCCACATGCCGGCGATCTCAGCCGCATTCAGCAGCGACTCTCCCGGCGCGAAGGCAGCCAGGCTCGCTGGCGTGAATTGGGGCGACCGCCCTGGGGGCATCAACCCCAACCGGTTCCCGGCGTCCTGGGAGAACAGGTTGTAGGCGGCAGCCATTTGCTCGAGAAGCTGCCGCGCCCGGTCCCGCGTGGCCGCCGTCGCCGCGAGACGCACCTCGCACCGATATGCCGGGCGCTGGATCTTGGTCTCCACCAGCGACTCGATGGATTCGTCCCAGTCCGCCCCGCCCATCGGGCCCATGATAAGCGGCGCCCCGAGGACAAGCGATATCCCCGAGATGAGCAGCGTCAGGAGCCGCCCAAACGAAAACCACATCCCCGAAAGCGTCCCGGCCATGAGGAAATAGGACAGGCCTCCCAGGCCTAGGGCCAGCCCGAGCAGCCGCATCAGGTCCGCAGCGTTGAATGTTCCGAAGCCGCGCCGCTTGAAGCGTAGGAGCTCCCTCAGGTACGGCCGCGCCCACCCCTCGGGCGCGCGCCCGTGGATCAACACCTGCGACTGGGCGACCTCGCCCTGACGCACGGCGCCGGCGGCGCCCATCAGGGCCAGCACCGGATCGTTCTCCTGAAGCTCCCGCCACGTCAGAAGAGGCAGGTGCGGTGCAGCCTGAAGCTTCATGCGCCCGGTGGCCACAAGTCCCCCGCTCCCTTCCATGCGGATCGCCGGATCATCACCAGGGTCCAGCCTCTCGAAGATTGGGGATCCATAGATCGAGGTGATCTGGCCCTGTACGAAGTCGGCCACCCTGCGATGGCAGCGCACGATGAGGAATCGCCTCTCCTCGTCGGCGGCGAGATCCAGCGAGATCGGGCCGGCTGCAGCCCCCACGGCGTTGATCAACTGTTCGATGGCGGCCACCTCCCGAGGCGTTCCTCGCACCGGCGTCACCGAGAACGCCACCACATCCTCCGGATCGCCCTCTCCTGCCAGGGAATCGAAGTGCACGCCGTCGCGCCCCCGAAGCGCTTTGTGCCCTTCGCCCAACGCGTCTGCGCGCGCCCTGCCGTTGCCTCCTTCAGCGGCTCCGGCCGCCCCGGTATTCTGCGCCTCGCCATGCTGTGCCAGTTCAAGCTCGGCCCCGCAACGACGGCAAAGCAGCCCGCTCCCGGCTGCCTCCCCAAGCGTATGACGCTCCCCACAAGCGATGCACAGGTAGAGGGCTTTCATCTGCCAGAACCTTACGGCATCCCGGGGCAGACGTTGACAGGATCGGCCCGATACTGCGAGCAGGACACTCCAGCCCCCAGGTGCTCCCAATCGCAGAATGCCCCCTGCCCCGGCAGGAACGTCCTCGTCGGGTCCCGCGCCGTGCACGCCCCCGTCCCGACGTCGCACTCGCGCACCTCAAAGTGCACATGCGGGCCGGTCGTGAAGCGGCCTGTGTTCCCGCTCGAACCGATGACGTCGCCAGCTACCACGATCTGCCCGGGCGCGACCAGGGCGGCGCTCAGGTGGGCGAAAAGCACCTGCCAGCCCTGGTTCTCGATCACAACCGCTCCCCCGTAGACGGCGTGGTCGCCCGCGTAGGTCACCCTACCGCCGTATGGCGTGCGCACCGGGTAGTTCTCGCACCAGCACGTCGAATAGTCGATGCCTCGATGGGGGGCTTTGCGCCCCTCGGTGTCCCCAAACGGACTGCTCAACGCGCCGAACGTTGGAGGCAAGAGGCAGGTGAAGCTCTCCGGGCCGCTATAGCCCTCCATCGCAAACCCCAGGCTCCCCTCCACGACCGCTTCCTGCCCCAGGTCGCTGCCCATGGCCCAGGCCTCAATCTCTGACGCGAACATCGGCAGCTGACGGGCCGTCTCCGCTACGGCATATGCCGGCAGGATTACAAGCGTGAGCAGGTAGCAGGCCATCAGGCCGGCAAACCCGAGGCACCCAAAACCCACAACCTTCTTCATCCATCCCTCTCAGGTGCGCCCTCCGCCCTGGTCGGAACCTTCGACTTCCAGCGCCGTCACCAAGTTGCGCCGCATCGAGGCCATATCGGTCTCGAAGGCCGCCATCCACGAGGGGGGCACCACCACACGGACCGGCAGACGCTGTTGGTCCGGTAATGCGAGCACGGCCTCGCCCACTTTTAGCCTGGAGAGCGAGGCGACCTCCTCCTTGCTGAGCTCCAGCCGCTCGCCGATCTCGCGCGCCGAGGCCGGGGCCTGGTAGAACAGCCAGTACGTCCCCAAGACCCCCAGGAGCGTGTTCACCGATTGCGCACCTTTCCCGCTCACCTGACCGAAGCGATCCGCCTTCACCAGCGCATGCGCATCCTGAAATGCCAGATGCAACGTGACGCCGAAGGCCGGCAAGGTCGATAGCATCTTCACGACCGTGCTCACCATATGCTCATCCACCAAGACTTGTGACGCCTCGTCCACGATGATGTGCACAGGCGCCGGATGTGGCTGCCTCAGGAACCGGCGGGTGGCCTGCATAGCCGCGATGCGCAGCGCGAAATGGTGCGCAAGCGCCCGCTCGAACCCCGCCTGCTGGATCCCGAAAAGCCCAAACTGGATCACAGCCAGGTCCGCTTTCAGGCTCACCTCTCGAGGCGTGTTGTACAAGGCGTAGAACTGGCCATTCTCGGTCGCATACTCTCTGAGCGTCGCCGCGATGATGTTCACTGTCGCCGGATCCTCTTGGCGCAGCTCATGCGCCAGCACCGCGTAGACGTCCGCCAAGAACAAGCGGTTGGGCCCCCACGTCGATGCGTCTTGGGTGTCCATCCCCTTGCGTTCCATGGCCATGCGTAGCCCCCGCGTGAGAAGCGAGCGCTCAGGCCCTGATACGAACGGACGATTGGGGTCTTTCAGGAAGGCATACAGGGTGAGCAGGGCATTGAGGTTGTCCGCAAAGGCATTCACCGCCAGGTCGCGCGCTCGGGGATCGTCCTCTGCCAAGCGCTCGAAGTGGAAGAGGTTGAATCCCGCCCCTCCCGCGCCCGCCAGGGTCACCACCTCCCCGCCCGCCCAGCCGGCAAGCGGCCCGTACTCGGCCTTTGGGTCGATCACGATCACCGCGTGGTTGTGCGCCAGCCACGTCAACGCCAACGTCTTGAGCGTCACACTCTTCCCCGACCGCGGGTTGCCGATCAGCGCTTCGGACGCGCCCGGAGCGTTTCCGCCACGCAGGCGGTCGAGCACCAGCGGCGCCTCCGAGGCGAGCGTCTCGGCCTGAGGGCGCAGGAAGGCGTGCAGATAACCCGCCGGCTCGAAATAGGTGGCTCCTGTAACAGGGCACAACTCCCCGAAGTTTTCCGGCGTCAGGTTACGGTCGCTGAAGCGGTGGTGTCGCTGCCCCAGCGGGATCGCCGTGCGAAAGGCGAACTCCTGCTGCCACCTGGCGCACACGTATCGCACTCCCTGGTTTCGCAGGTGCGACTCAAACCGTGGCCGCACCTTCGCCAGCTCCTCCGCCCCCCAGGCGAAGATCGTCAGGTACATGCCAAGGTACCGAGGCATTTCCAGCCCCATCTCCGCCCGGGCGCGCACCTCCTCGGTGGCGTTGATCTCTTGGGCGGCCTTGTAGTTCTGGATTTGACCGTAGGCGCCGCGCACCATCTCCGAGGCCTGGCGGGCCACGCTACTCTTGCGCGCCTCTTCAACCACCTCGGCTCGCTCAGGCGCCCGCACGTACATCGCCAAGTGCACCCGCCCGGCGTACTCCCCCAGGATGCGGGGCAGCGAAGGCATCATGTCGTAGCTGAAGTTCTCTATGAAGTAGGTCGTCGCGGCGACCCCGTCGTTGATCAGGACGCAATCGTCCAGCTCCTCCCAACTCCGAGGGGCGAGCAGCCGCTTGAGCGCCATGGGATCATGCTCCGCCTCGCCGATCGCACGCGCAATCTCATCCTCGGTCACCGTGGCCGTGTACGGCGATTGGGGGGCTCCGCGGTCGAGAATCTCAGCGAAGCGTCTTTGCCGCTGCTGTCGCACACCTCCTTCGCTCATCGCGCCGGGGTTGTAGGCGTGCCACAGCACCTCCATCATTTCCGCTGGCCCGAGCGGCCGTACCCCGAATCCTGCGCTCTCGAAAGTGGTCCTCGCCTCGAGCATTTTCCGGCCGAACGCCTCCAGCGCCTCCGCCCACCCCGGCGCCTCCGGCGCTGCGCGGCGGCATCCCAGCACCGGGTGCCTGACCACAACAAAGGCCCGTCGCAGCGCTAAGTCCGCCATCGCCGCCTGCTCGAGCAGCAGCGCGCCCAGCGTCGCCGGAAGGGTCAGACGCCGCCTGAACTGTTCCTGGTATGGCGCCAGCTCCGATCCCTCCGCCTGCGCCTCCGCCAGGAGCTCTGCCCAGCTGTGCCCCAACCTCGCCAGGCGATCCGTGTACGCCTCAATCGATTGCGTCCCCGGAATCTGGGCAATTTGCCAGGTCTCCCCGTCCGGCATATTGCGGATCGCCTGGGCGAACATCTCGCCTACCGCCTCCGGCGAGATGCTGGTCGTGACAACGAAGGGATGGACCTCTAGCATGGCCACCAGATCCCCTCCCGGGGTCAGCAACGCAAAGTCCCGCACCGCCTCCACGTCAACCAGAGCCTCCGTGGCACCTATCTGCCCCGCGGCGGTCCCGTGACTCCTCGTCAAAGGCCGGCCCGCGAGCCGCGACCTCGCCGCCGGGTACGCCACCAACCCCAAGAACGCCAATCCAACCAGCGTGGTCATGATCCAATACAGAGACACAGATGAATCCTCCCTCGGTCACCTGCCAAGACCGGCTAGCGCAGGTACACAATGTTCGCCCGCAGCTGCATCAATTCGGCCAGCCCACCACCTCCGAGCCAGGCCAAGAAAGCCGAGAGGAGGGCCACGCCGATCGCATTCACGAGCATCACATGATTTGCCGGCACGCTTTCGGCGGGGATGGTGAACCAGGCAACGCGCCTCCTTTTCTGCCGGGACCGTCGAGGCGTCCACGCCCCGCGATCGAGCCGGCCTGTCCTTGAGATGACTCCCTTTCCGCCCTTGATGCGCCGCCGCACTCGGCTGGAGAACCCGAGACGATGAAACCAGTACTCTTCGATGGTGTACCGGCCCTCTACCCGTGCAAGCGCATAAGTCGCGGCGAGCCCGACCAGCGCAACGGCCATACCCACGCGCACGAAGAAAGGCAGCCCGGCCAAGAAGACTAGGACGGCGAACGTAAACGCACCCCCGACGATCGCAAGCTCGCGCGGGCCGACAGGCAACCCGGCCGTCGTCTTTGCTGGCTCCAGCTTCGGTGGAACACGAGTTGCCCGCACGACTAACTCCCAAATCCACGCCGTATTGGTTCGAAGAACCTGGCCAGAGCCTCCTGGTGTTCCCCAAAGTCCCCGGCGAGGATGTTGCTTTGAATCCTGGCCATATGCTCCGCCGGCGTGATCTCCTTCGTTGGGTCTCCCCGGGCTTGCTGCACCGCTCTCTCGAGCTCCGCCAGCGCCGTCCCCTCCCCCACCCCCGCAAGGTATTCACCTGCCCCAAGGAATGCCCGCGCGTAGCGAATGAAAGAGGGATCGCTCGGCGGCGGGTTGAACGACCACCAACCCGCCTGCTTTAAGAGTCGCATCCTGCCTTCTGCGCCTGGAAATCCCCCTCCGCCAAGATCGTCCAGGCGGCGGCCCATCGCCGCCAGCACCTCTCGAGGCCGGACGGAGCCTTGCGGGCCTCCGGAGGCCAATGCGGACGGACTCCCCTCCGGCGAAGGGAACACGGACTCCAGAGCCGCCTCAAGATGCCTGTGGCCAACCTGGAAGGTCAGACCTCCCAGGTAGCTCTCTGCGCTGCCAAATCCCGCTTCCCTCACCTGGTCTGCGAAGGGTATTCCCGCCTTCTCCAATCCCATGGCGTGGCTCCGAGCCGACCGCACGGCGCGCTGAAACGCGGCTGTGCCCGCCAGCCCACGCACAGTTTCCGGTGTCGCCTGCTCTCCCAGGACCGACCGCGCCGCGTCTCGCGTCGAGACACTGTACACACCCCCCGCCGCCGGCAAGCCCACCGCAAAGGAGCCCCCCACAGCCCCAGCGCCCTTCCCCTCGCTGATCGCCGCCTGATGGAAGCCCTGTGCGGCGGCCGCGAGCGCACCACGCACAGCCGGATTGCTGGACATGCCTGCCAGGGCCGAGAGCGCCGCGCTCGCCGCCTTCGGGGGCAGTGCGGGCCCAGCGCCGCGCCCTCCCGCAAGAGCATTTATGGGCGACCCTTGCCCGCCCCCGCTTTGAGAGCCGCTCCCTCCCCCACCCCCGGCAGCCGACTGTCCAGATCCCAGGCCGCCGCCGAGGCCCAGGCCCGCCTTGAGCACACCCGGCCCCCCGAGCGCAACCGCTGCCCCTGCGGCCGCCAGGACAGCGACGGCCTTCGTCGCGCCGAGCGCTCTCCGATGCACCTCTACCACCGGGCCGAACACCAGATGGCCGACCTTGTAGTTGATCCCGATCACGAGCGACAGCGAGCCGGCGACGACAAAGAAGCTCAATAACGCCGAACCCAACTGCTCCCCCGCAAGGGCATCCAGCATTGTCACGTTCATCAGCGAGGCGACTTTCAGCATGGTGGCGTTGATCACAGGCAGGAGCAGTAATCCCGTCATGAGCCGGGTCCAGGTCCAGGTCAACCATCGGAACTGGGGTATGGATCCCAGGGCAATCATGAGCGGCGCGATGATCACGCCCAGCGCCAGCAGCGCCGTTGTCGCCGCAAGCGCCAGGCCCAGCGCGCCAAGCAGAGCCAGCACGGTGAAGACGAAAAAGAAGAGCAGGTAGATGGAGAAGAGCGGCGCGCTCATGCCCAGGAAGTAGGCGCTCACGGAGGTGATCACCCCGCCAAGCATCACCCTCGCCGGTTCAATCTGCACACCCAGGTCGACGCTCCAGATGAAGGCCGTGAGCCCCCAGGAGGCGCGGACGGCCAGCGAGAGCAAGTAGAATGAAGCTGCGGCGCCGGCGTAGGAAACCAGTACATCCAACGCCTGCGCTATCATCTCCGCGCGTGCCTCTACCGCGCTCCCGCCTCCCCCCAGGATGGCGAGGACAGCCAACGCAAGGACGAGCGGCGCGAGCACCAACCCGACCTTGAGCATGGCGCTCCAGGCGCCCCGCACCGCCGCTTCAAACTTCGGGAATTTCGACAGCCCACTGTCATCCACCTCCGTCAGCCAAGCCATGGAGGAATCCATCGCTGGCAGCACCTTGTTCACCGCGCCGTCCATCGACTTCCGGCTCAGCTCCACGAAGGCCTCTGTGATGGCATCGATCAATGAGCTTGCCGAGAAGGTAATCGTGTGTCGGACGATTTGCTGGACGAGATTGGGTTGCGATGTTGGACTGGATTCGACCCTCGGGCCATCGTCGGGGGGCGGCGCGGCGGTCGCTGCCGGGGTTGCCTGCGGCGTAGTCTGCATTCCCGTCGCAGCCGCCGACCCCGCGGCCGCCGTCGCCGGCATGAAGAGCAGTGCGCATAAGGCCGTCGTCCACAGCGCTGCCGCGCGTCGCGCCCTTTGGCTCCTGAACGAGTTGCGGGGTCCTGAAGCGGCTGACACGGTTCTACACCCGTCAAAGCACAGCCACTACGGCAGGATGTCCGGGATGTGAATGCCGCCCGCGAGCAGGTTGGGCACCAGCGCATCCACGAGCGCCTTAGAAAGAGGCATTGACAGAATCAAAAAGAGCACGGCCGCCGCAGCGCCGATGATGCGCGCGTATCCGCGCGAAACCGCCAGGCTGTTGCCGATGATGTTCCCCAGTTGAGCATCGAACGCGCCCGACGCCACCGCCACCGTAAAGAAAGCCACGCCTATACCGATCAGGACCCGGACCAACGCGAGGACGAAGTTCGATACGACTTCCTGAATCGGATCGAGCTGCAGCGCCTCTTCCATACTGACCGGAGCCTCCCCCGCCCCGCCTTCGGGAATGTCGACCACGGGCAGGGCCATCGACTCCTCTGAGAGGAAGCGTTCGGCCAGGAATTCTACGAAGTTGCGCGAGAATCCCACGCCGAACAGCAAGACCACAAACGCGACGACGGCGCCGATCGCCCGGAACAGCCCGGTCGAGGCTGTCAAGGTGTTTCCCAAGGTGGAGCCCAGGACGCCGTCGAACGCGCCCCGCACTACGCCGAGCGTGAAGAGCCCCCCACTGATGACAAGAAGCAGGCGCACCACCGCCGTTGAGATGTCTTTGACCAGCGCAGTAACGTCATCGAAGGCGCCTTGGATCCCATCATCTGCATAGGCTCTGCCATAGCTGGCGACAAGAATTACGACCAGAACCACTAGAACCAAAAGCCCCTTGGACGTTGCTCTTTTGCGCATCTACGCCCTCCCGTTTGCGTCATGAGGCCAACCCCCTTCGGGGATCTTCGACGCTTATCGACGCCGTCTTGCCCTGCTCACTTTCCAGGAGGTCTCCCGGCTCTGCGTGCGCAACTTCGTGTCTGGCGACTCGCCATGATCCCCGTCGCCCGGCGCCTGCACCCAGCGACATGAGCATCTTAGAGGGAAAACGCACCCCCGGCTGTCCCAGGTTTGTCCCAATCCGCGCGGAACACTTCTTGGAGGGTTCAAGAATGATGGGGGTTACTCAGTCAGGAACCTGCAGCCGTCTCCGGGCCGCCCTCCCTCTCTCCCGTGAGGCCAAGCACAGGATGACCACGACAGGCCAGACCGGCGCCGCTGCAAGCCGTCCCTGCAATCCTGCGCAGGGGCAAACGGGGAAGGCCCTGCCTGCCCCTTCCCTGGCCGCCATCAATGGATGTACCCACGTCCCCCGGGGGGAAGTAGCACATTTGTTCTATCTTGTAGCGTCTACATCCATCGGCCACCCCCTCCGCGCCTGGCGCCATTCGCCCACACCGCATGTCTCTCCACCCCCTTCCCCACCCTGCCCAGTGGCCACTAAGAGACCATATGCCCGATCCGCTACGGAATCAGCTTGATTCATCGTCCGCGACTCCGACCCGATCACGCTACTGTACGACGCGCAGGGACTGGCCAACGGGGTGCCCGTGAATTCTTGCTGCTGCCCGCCAGGCCATGTCAGAGACTGCGAGGCCACCTTCCGGGCAAGAAGGGGAGCACACTAGCTTTTCTGCAATAACCGCTCCTGCGTTTTCCTGAATGAGACGCCTCACGGGGGCCACTAGCTGATTGTGCCGGAGGTTGTCTTTGAAGTGGCCCGAACAGCTTGCGCGAGCTGTTCATCTTCCATGTTGAAAAAGCTGGGGGCGCAACAGGCAACGCAGAGGAACCGCCCGCGCTTCACCTGATATCCCCGATCGTTCAGAGAAGGATGCGCCGGCAGGGCGACCCCCACCAGCTTGAGCCGCGCCATAGGTTTGCGCCCATTACTTCCCTTGAATGGCCACGCTCTCTCCCACTGGACTCTCGTCGTCCGGGCACTGAGGCGACGCAGACATTTCCAGTCCTCCTGGGCTGCAAATCGTGATCCTCCCACTGGCAACAACGCCCTTCAGCCGGCGCCCAACGGCAATTCAGAAGATGTCCTGCACCTGGCCGCGAACCGGACCGCCTTCGCCGTGCACAAGACACAACGTCTAAAGACCGCGCTTTCCGATCCAGTTCAAGATCTCGCATTGCTGGAGGGTAGGGCATACACTGTCCTTCTCTATCCAGACCCGGGCGCCTTTGTCGATCTTCCCTTCATCCCTTATCCCGAACGCGTGGGCACTCGACCTGCGAAAGTCGGCGCGCTTCGGAGGGATTCAGCCCCCGTCCCCTCCAGCGCTAGGGACCTCACCGAACTCGAACTCATTCACGTCCGCTGGCCCTCCTTGTGTGGACTCCGCGTTGACGTCGCCATCGAGGGCGAAATAGCGTCTAATTCCTTCAACACAGATAGCGGAAGCGCTCTTCCGTTATCCACATACGATTATTGGCTTTAGCGCTCCCTCGACAGGGCATGCGGCGCACATGCGGCTCGTTTATCTCCACGCTTGATCTGCACAACACCGGCGCGTCATGAGTGTCCGCGTGTTGCCGCAGGCATAACTCCGTGTCAACGCGACCTCCCATTTCGCCATTGCATTGTGTCGCCCATGTGCGGGGAGGCAACTCCCGAGCGCTCGCGGGCCTGCGTCCTTTTCGCATCGGCTTGCTAGATGAAGACCTTCGGGGAGCGAGGCGAACACCGACCGCGTTGCGGCACCTGTTGCTCGCAAGCCGGTCTCGGGCGAGGTATGTCGGCCCAACTGACCCGAGGGCGCTGCGGTAGTCCTCCTCTCGGACACCGCTCAGTTGTGTGTTTCCACAGTTTCTAGTCTCAGCTTCTCAAACAGCCTCAGACAGCATGAGTAGGTCCTTGAGGTCGCATTCATGAGATCAACGGCATCGATGTAGTGATATGCAGCGGACCAATCACTGAGAGGAAAATGGCTCGTCCAACGCCGGGCAGCATGATCAAATTCACTCAGAAATCCCGCGAGCTCAGGCTCGTCCCCGAGAGCAACCGTCATGGGAGCCAGGGAACCTCGTACCTGCGCAAGATCTCCTTGGATGGATTCGTGGAGGTTTTCAGCAGCCTTCCGAGACATCAGTTCGTGCCCCGTGTTCCTCATCAAATCCGCTATCGCGGCAATGGCTCTTTCGGCTTCCTCGAGCGGGTAGTCGTAGCCCTCTGCGATGTCTCCGTCCAGGTCCTGCCGCGCCAGCAAGCTCTTCCACTTCGTCTCCCTCCAGGTGGGCCATGAACTCATGCGCAATTCTCGCCATGTGATGCGTCACGGAAAGTAGAATATGCCCTCTTGCTCGTGCCCATCGGCGCCGGTTGCCCCGCTCGATCAGCCAAGCGACGATTGTGACCGTCAAAAGAATCTCGAGTGCGGCCGCAATAAGGTTTCCGACAAAACCTCTGCCATCCATAAGAAAGCCAATGGCCATAAGCCCGCCGGCAGCCGCTGCAATTAGCGCCAGCTTGCTTCTTGTCATGTCGTCCTCTCTTGTGCCATGGTGTCTTTGCGCGTCCTATTCTCTCTCGGCGGCCTTCTCCGGACAGCCCGGCGGCTGTCCGTCCGCAATCGCAAAAGGCCAATAACCTGGCCCAGGCCGCTCGCCTCCAGATCCGTCCATTTCCTGCTATTCACCAGATAACGGAAGCGCGCTTCCGTTATCCTGCCGTGCTGCATAGCGGAAGCGCGCTTCCCGTATCTCTCCTGTTCTTGCGCGGGACTAGTCCTGCCTCTCCAGCTCCTCCAGGCCCCGCAGCCGCGTCCGCACCAGTGCTACCAGTTCCTCCAGGAAACCCAGGACCACAGTCGCATCCTCTTGCACGACGATCTCATCCGCGACGGCGCCCAGCACCTCGACCCGCTGTTTCTCGCCGGCCCTGGAAAGCGCCCCTGAGAATCCCCTCAATCCGCGTAAGGCCGATCGCGCGTGGTCGCGCTCTTTGGGTTTCTTCCTTCGTCCCGCATCCGGCTCCGCCGGGCCTCGCATCGCCAGCGCGGCAAGCTCCTCCCCCGTCAGACTCTCCTCAACGGCGGCCTCGATGAGCGCAGTCCATCGCTCCTCCGGCTCGGCCAGGACGGCCTGCAGCACGCGATCCGATAGGTTGTAGCGATCAGCGACCTCCAACAGCTCGGTCGGCAGGCGCAAGACGCCCAGGATCTGCCGCATCCGGCGCGGTGTCAGCTGCATCACCGGCTCGATCTCCCGCCAGATACCTCGAGGTAGCCGCTGTCTCCCCGGTAAATCAATCGCCTGCCGGAAGTACTCGTACGGGTCCTCCGTGGAGGGGTCGGGCTCGAAGCCCATCTTTTTCAGCAGGAGGGCTGCAATCTCGCGCGCCTGCGCCACGGCCGTCGGCGGCTGCGCGTGGCGGTTCTCAACAATCTGCCGTTCTACGCTTGCCGCCTGAACGGCTTCCACGCGCAACAGCGGCTCCTCCTTCGCGCCGTCAATCACCGCCTTAAGGCAAGCCCCCCAATAGCGGCGCTCACCTGTCTCGATCTTGAAGAAGTAGCTGCCGTCTTCAGCCGTCATCCACGTGCCCGTGATGGGTTTGATCTGGCCATGCTCGTCGACGCTCTCCGCCATAGCCACCAATTCGACCACGCGGTCCCGATGACCTTTGTCGTCCTCCGCCAGGCGTAACCACGCCGCCGCAGCCTCGTAGCAGTCCATTTCTCCTGCGAAGAATGGGCGCTGGATCTCAATGGGGATAATAGGTCTTGGCTGGAATCGGTCGGGGAGCATCTCGCTCGGCCGCACGCGCTCAATCAGCTCTCTAGGCGTCTCGGGATGCGCGATCCTCTCGGCCGCGGCTGGCGCCGCATCGGCTTCCGCCTGAATGACCTCCGCGCTGAGGTCCAGCTCGATGTCGTTCTCAAAGGCGTCGTGCAGCTCCCGGCTCACCCGCGCCCGCTTGCGCTTAGCGCTCATGCGCCACCTCCCCCGATCACCTCATTCGCCTGTGGGACGCGATTCGTGCGCCGCATGACCTCCTCCACTAGAGTCGCATACTCCTGCGTCGCACGGGTGCTCGACTCCAGACCGTCTGACCACGTCCTCGGAGGGCGAAACAGGAAGATGTCCAGGTGCGCCCCGTTAGCCTGCTGGACCGCCCGCGCCCGGTGGATCGGCGGGAACACCTTCTCGCCGTAGCGCTCCCTTAGGCCCTGCAGGATCCCGCGCGCGTCCTTGGCCGTCTCCTCATACATGGTAGGCAAGTAACCGATGATTTCAAGATCCGTGCGCCGGTAAGCCTTCAACGTTTGAATTATCGTCGTGTGTAGCGCGCCGAGACCGCTCGCGCCCTGGTAGGACATCTCGATCGGGATGAGCACATGCGTAGCGGCCATGATGGCATTGGTGAGCAGCGCGCCGGCATGCGGCGGCGTGTCGACGATGATGTAGGCGTAGTTGTCCCGGATCGGCTCGAGGGCGTTCGCCAACCGAAGGTCTGGCCCCGGCAGGCTTCGGATGCGGTGGGCCGCCTCCTTCTGTGCCCGGTTGTTGCCCGGCAAAAAGTGGAGGTTCGGGTGGTGCTTGGCCCGGCGCAGCAGCCGCTGGGGCGAGGGGGGCACTTCTTCCACCAACAGGGCCGCCAGGGAATCCCCTGGCTCGGCGGTGTGGCTCCCGTAGGCGATGCCCATCAGCGCGTTCATCTGGGGATCCAGGTCCACAAGTAGCACGCGCCCCGCCTCTGCGCGCTGGTGACGCAGCTTCAAGGCCAGACCCGCGGCCAAGTTCACCGCCGTGGTGGATTTCCCCACGCCGCCCTTCTCATTGGCGATCGCAATGACGATGGTCATGCCCGCCTCCTCAAACGACGCACCCCTCCCAGAAGCCCCGCCCCGATCCGGCGCCTGTATTTAACCCCAATACCGGCGCCGTGGCAACCGGCTCACGCCGATCCGGCGTAGCCATTAGGCGATTCGAGCACTCGACACAGGCCTGTTGAACGTTTGACAGCATCATGGGTCTTGTTATAGACTCTGCAAGGTGGCTCAAGCGGTTTCTGGCCACATCAGCAAGGATCATAGGGCTGTTATCACTAAGAGCCGCTTCCTTATTCCTGCTAAGGATAGCAGCCGGCCAGGCGGAGGTCAAGCGCGTACCATGCTACGAACGAACCTCTTCGAGAGATACCCGGGGCAGGCGAGGCGCGCCAATGGGTCCAGGCAGAACATTTGTTCTCTCGGGCGCGCTCTTCGTTCTGTCCGGCGCGGGGGGTTATTCGGGCGCCGCGGCCCGCAGCCTGTCCGCGGGCGGATGATGTATGGCTAAGCGCAAACTCCAACGACGTCTCTTGCTGAAGGAGCTGGGATTCCTCGAGGAGCCCTTCACGATCTCCGCCGACCCGCGATTCCTGTACCTTTCCACCCAGCACGGCGAGGTGCTGGAGCGGACCAGGGATGTCGTTGAGGACTTCCGCGGGCTTGCCGTGGTTGAAGGTGGCTATGGGGTAGGGAAGAGCTCGCTCGCCCTGCGTCTGGAGTCGATCTATCGCGCGCGGCCCGACGAGTACCGCGTGGTGTTTGTGCACACGGCGAGCTATGAATCCGAGTTCGCCGGCCTGCAGGATCTCTGTCACTCACTTGGCCTGCCCCGGCGGAGGGGCTTAACCAAGCAATGGCGCGAATTTGAGAACTTCCTAGTCGATGAGCACAAGCAAGGACGCAATGTCTGCATCATCCTGGACGACGCCCAGCTCATGGACCAGGACGCGCTGAGGATTGTCCACCATATCTATAACTTTGACCGAGGGGGGCGCAAGCTCGCCCAGCTGGTCTTATTCGGGCAGCCGGAATTGACCTACATCTTTGCCATGAATCCCGAGATTCGCAGTCGCGTCGACTCCTGGTTTCGTCTCAATCCTCTCTCCCTCGAGGACACCCTTCAGCTCATCCGTTTTCGCTGTACCGTTGCGGGCCGCGACGAGCCCCTTTTCACACAAAGCGCTTTTCTCGAGGTCTTCGAGGCCACGGGCGGTGTTCCTCGCGAGATCGTCAGCGTTTGCGCCAGAGTGATCGAGGAGCTGGGGCATCAGGGCAAAAAGACTGCCGACATCGAGGTCACCAAAGCGGCCATTGAGCTGCACCAAGCATGGCACAGCGAACGAGCTGAACTCCATGCAGAGGAAGCTTCCGAGGAGCAGGGAGTACAAACGGAGGCGGCCGAATGATCGCCGCGTTTCCCGGGCCGCGAAACCGTTGGTTTTGGCGGGCCGCGTAATTGCGGCGTTGCCCGGCCCTTCCAACCGTTGTGGTTAAGGGCCCGTTGATTGTATCGCTTGACCGAAGCAGGAGAACGCCGGAAGGCGCGTATGCCCGACAAGGAACCCACCTATCCATGGCTCCGCTTACTGGAGCTCGAACTCAAGCAGGAGCCCCGGCCCGTCAAACGCAGACGCCCGGGAAGACCCAAGAACGCGTTCCCGCGCAAGCGCGTGCGCTCGGCGTTGACCGAGGACGAGCAGGCCGCGCTCGACGAACTGGTCGAGCTCTTCTCGGAGCGACTGGGGCGGACCATACATCGTGGCCACCTGATCGCCTTCATGACCTTCAGGCTCAGGCAGCAATTGCAGCGCGGCCAGGAAATCGTTATACCAGAGGAGATTGACTCATTCGTGGCGCTGGCAAAGTACCTCGATTCCCATTCCCGCTAGGGCATAGGAGTAGTGGCTGGAGCGCTTTAGCGTCGAAACACAAAGACAGCGGTCGCCGCCCTTTTGGATGGCGCCCCTCAAGGGGGGGTCCATCTGGACCCCCCCTTTTCTGAAAGCCGGAGGCAAGCACATTGGCACCTGATAGCGTCCACCATCCCGTTCGCGAAAGCACGCTCGTCTTCCGAGGCAAGGAGATCTCCACCGCCGAGCTGAACAGTGGCTTTGGCTATGTCTCCCTGAACGCGCTGTGCGACGCGTTCGGCATTCAACGCAAGGCGCAGCGTCGCCGCCTACGGCGACAGGGCGGCTACTTTGACCCTTACACGGCCACGGTCCTCATGACCACCGCCGGCGGTCCGCAGCCCACGCTCTGCCTCAGGGCCGACGCCGTCCCGTTGTTCTTGGCCGGCGTTCAGCTCACACAGGTCGTCGACCCGGAATCACGCGAGCTACTTGAGGCTTTCCTGCAGGAAGCCCACATCGTGCTCAGCGAACACTTCGGCCTGAGTGAGCGCGGTGAAATCCAATTCCATCGCGAGGCGATGGCCAGGATGGTCCTGGAGCAGGAGGAATTCGAGGCGCAGCTCTCAAAAAAAGTCGATGAGGAAATCGCCCGACTGCGCCAGGAGCACGAAGCCAAGGTGCAGCAGATCCGAGAGGTGTTTGCCGGATTGAGGGAGCAGGTCAGGCGAATCGAGGCCGTTGCCGGCCCCAAGGCGCGTCTCACACCGGAGCAACTGGGCGCCCTGCGCCGCACGGTGGCGACACTCGGCAAGCTCCTGCAGGAGCGGGGCGTCCTCAAGCCATACCCCGGCATCTACGCGGACATTATGGAGCTGACCGGGGTCAGTCGTTCCGAGGATATCCGCCAGGAGGATCTTCCTGACGTTCTCGAATTCCTCGACGGCCAGATCGCGGCCCTGCGCAAGATCAAGCCCCGCAAGGGGCCCGACCAGGGCGCGTCGTCTGGCCAGTAGATATGAAGGGGTTGTTGCCAATGACTTGGCAGAGTGGATTCACATGATCAGTTTCGATTAGGGTTTTCGTCCGCCCCCTGACCAGTGCCAGAGATCATGCTGGGAACGTGCTGGGGGCGTAAAAGCGAAACTCCCCTCGGGCGGCCAACCTTCAGGGGAGCGCGCATTAGGCGTTTCGCTTGACTGCCAAGATCATATTCGATTCTCTGGCGCCTGTCAAGCATGTCTCGCCGCGCGCGCTCGCCCGGGCGGATAGATAGAAAGTCTGGGAGCACGCGGTTGATGACGCCGAACGGGCGCAACTCACCACAACAAGATCCTTCCTCCAATCACGCCTCGATCGCGACGGGTGGCGAGCTCTCTCTCGCCCCCTTCACGGAACGCGCCCGCGAGGCGGTCATCAAGGGCTACAAGATCATCAAGGTCCCGGACTACTTCCTCAACGAGTGGCTGCCGCTCCTGGGGCCCAGCCGCTGGCTTGCGGTCCTCGCCTTTCGGCAGGTCGCGTTCGTCCATAAGTGCAAGGAGAAGACGGGCCTGCGTCCGACGCGCACAACCTTCCGTGAGCTCGCGATATGGTCCGGGCAGTCCCGCCCCCAGATGCACAAACTCCTCAAGAAGCCCGGTCTGCTGACCTGGTTTGTCGAGCCCGCGGAGGGGGAGTTCGGCACGCATCCCCGGAGCCGATCGGAGCGCCGCACGTATCTTGTCCGCGTCGAGATACCGCTCACGCCGAGCGACCAGGCCAAACTGGAGTCGTTCCTGCAGGCCAATCGTCCCTCCGACGACGAGGGGTGGTTGGAGGTGCTGCACCGTGCGCTCTCCGCCAAGCATAGCGAGCCGCCCTCAAAGGACCCCCTTCCAGAACGCCCGAAGACGATCCAGCAACTGGTTCGTGAGCTGCGCGACCCTTCGCAGCCGCTTCCGGAGGATATCGACTGGGCGTGCGATGAGCTGCTGGAGCGGTGGCAGACGCAGAATTTCGGACAGGTGACGCATTACTTCGTCCGGAAATGGCTTCCAGATCTCACGCCAGGCCTGGGTTGCCTGCTCATCTGGTCCCGCCGGCACGCCAACAAGCAACCGGACATGCAAATCGGCCGTCTCCACAACATCGGGTGGCAGGACCTGGCCAGGGCCGTGGGAGTCACCACCAAGAGCGTCCGCCGCTGGTTCTCGGACCATGAAACGTATCCTCACACACGCACTTTCATGGAGCCTATCCCTGTCCACGTGGGCGCCGGCGTAGTGGATCGCATCGCTCCCGATGGGCTAGACGTCGCTGGCGAGCACGTCGCTGTCACGGCCAGCACCGTCATCAAGCACCCGATCCGCTCGGGCGACTTCATCCGTCTGACCGCCGAGCGCAGGGACGGATCCCTCCAGGCGCTTTCCCTTGAGCTCGCCAATGAGGCCGACCTAGACCCGGGCTTCTCCCCGGCGCACATGACCTTTGATGTCAAACTGACGGAGCCCATCCACCCGGATGACCAGGCTCTCTATCGATCGCTGCTCGATAGCCAGACATCTTTGGCAGACAAGGATCAGATGCTTCTTCCCAATGTTCAGTTGCCCCGCTCATCGAAGCAATCTTCCTCCAGCGAGGGAGGGGCAAAAGTAGACAAGCCTGGGACAATAATGGAAAGGGAGAGCCCAAATCCCGCCGATCATATCCCAGAAGTAGACATGGCGGGCGCAGAAGTAGACAACCCTCAGCCAGTAGTGAATTCTGGTAGGCCAGAACTAGACATGCGTGGCCCAGAGATAGACAACGAGCCGACAGGGGTAGACGCATTAAGAGATATATCAAGAGTCTCTAAGACTCCTCCAAGAAACGATACAGAAGAACAACTACCAGATTCGCCAAATTTGGCTGCAAACAGTACGTCTCAGGAGATGCCTGCCCCAGATGTAGTTGTTGCCTCACACAACCTTTGGGACATCAGGCACATTCTGACTGAGGCGGCGATCCCAAAGCGCGACAAGGATGCTATCTTGGCTAGCTGGACAAGGCGCTGGCAGCCTTTCGTGGCCTGGCTGCTCTGGTCGATAGCAACAAAGAGCATCGATGCGCCAGTGCTCCATGCAGTGAGTCGTTTCAAGAAAGGCGAAACCCCACCACAAGAGTTTCTCGGGCTGGCAACTATTCCGCCATCGACGCTTGCTGCCTGGCTCAGACCCGATGGAATTGACTGGCCCTATGAATTTGACGACGCGATCCGTAAGCTGCGCAGCAATGGTGCCTACCGGAAGCTGCGAAACCTTGGATCGATACCGGATCACGAGACTCGAGAGGACGACTTGGGGTGGCGGGCCGAACCGTCTAGGGAAGGGCAGAGGGATTCCGGCGACGCGCGAGTAGAGATGGTTGTGGATGATCGAGGGATGACCGCGGAAGCTGCTTGGCGCGCAGCGAAAGCGCAGCTGCAGACCGAGGTCCCGCGCGCGACATACGACACATGGGTCCGGGACATTCAGTTCGTGGGTTTTCGGGACGATGTTTTTGAACTGGGGGTCCAGAACTCCTACGCGCGAGAGTGGCTTGAGGATCGTCTGGCTAGCACGATCACGCGAGTACTGGCGGGAGTCGTTGGACGCAGAGTGGGGGTGAGATTCGTTGTTCACGAGTGACGACAAGGACAAATCAATGGGCAGGGATAGCGGTTGGAGTGGCGAGGCCAGCACGATAATACTGTCCCCAAGAATGGGTGAGCGCGCGACGGGCGCAAGTGGAGAATGTCCGAATTAGCCGAAGACGCAGGGCGAGGATTAGAAACTGGCGAATCCGATGATCGCATAATTCGCGGTTCAGAAGGTCTCTGCAACGCATAATAAAGTGCGCGTGCGGATGAAAACCGGCGATAACTGGCGCAGGGCGCTCAACAAGGAAGGGCACATGATCAAAAAAGAGTTAGCCAGCGATAGTCCTGTAGTTCTCATCTACTCATGGATTTGACACATCGTCTGCATGATCTTGTTGATCGCCTTCGGCTCTTGCGGAGGAATATTGCATTATTGGGTGTTGATTACTTCAGCATTAAGGCTAGGTATTTCAGGGCCGCTGGCTATATTTGCTTAGCGAGGCTTGCCATCGCGATAATCGCAGTCGCTACTTTGCTGACCATACTGGTCCTAAAGGGTTGCGCGAGTCTTTACACCGCACCTTGGGCAGGATTTGGAGCTTATGAAGCCGAGAACGGTGAGATTATTCCAGCCAAGACCCTATGGGACTGGCTAGATCTTCTCATTGTTCCGCTCGCAATAGCTATTATTGCATTTCTATTCCGAAGATCGGAGGCCGCGAGTTCACGAGCCCATGCAACCGACAGAAGCAGGGAAGAGGCTCTAGGAGGATATCTTGATCGCCTGCAAGATCTCCTTCTTGATACGGATTATGGCAATGAAGAGGCAATGCAGGACGCATCGAGGTTGGCAACGGCACGGACCATCGCGTTGTTGCGCCAGCTTGATGCGCAGCGCAAGGCTATCGTCCTCAGATTCCTCTATGAGGCCGGGCTGATCAGCGGAAATCCACCTTTCGTAAGCCTACAAAGGGCAGACCTGTCCAGGATTCGTTTCGATGGGAGCTCGCTGACTGGAGCCAATCTAGGCGGTGCATTGCTCGACGACGCTAGCTTGGAGTGGACATGGTTATCGAAGGCAAACCTTTCAGGGGCATCTATGGTTCGCGCAACAGTGAGTTCCGCCTACCTGATGGATGCTAACCTTGAGTATGCTCTGATGGACCGGGCGGACTTCTATTCCGCAAACTTAACCGGAGCGAGCTTGATTAAGGCGAAGGCTCCGGGCGCGAATTTCGCTCGAGCGCACCTAGAAAAAGCGGCTATGCGAGACATCTATCTCACTAGAGCGAATTTGAGAGGCGCGAGGCTCAAAGGCGCTTACCTGCTCGGCGCGAGGATGTCTAGGTCGAATCTCCGGAATGCGGATCTCAGAGAGGCGAACTTAGCCGAGGCCAACCTGATGTATGCTGACCTAACTGGCGCGGATCTAACCGGCGCGGACCTTACGAACGCGATTGTATCGAGAAGGCAACTAAGGAAGGCTAAAGCCGCCAGCGGCGCGAAACTTGATGGCATACGAGACAGACCTGGCCCTCCACACATTCCAGCTGGAGACCAGATAGAGCCGTCACAACCTCTCCCTTTTGGAAAGCAATCGGAGGATGATGAAACTGCTATGCCTTGATCGCTGGCTACCGATGAGTTGGAAAGTCACGACCCAATCCGAGATTCATCGCGAATATAGTGAATAGCAGCACACGCCCTGCCCACCGCAGGGTGTGTGCTTAGGCGGAGGGATGTTGGTGTTTATTCAGTTGCGACAGGACCTGGATCAGTCCTACGCTTGAAGCTTTGGCAGCAGCGCCTTGATCTCCTCATCAGGCGCGATTGGGTAGCGATTACCACCGCGCATGATGTGGGTCAAATCCTCTCCGAGCTGCAATTGCATCAGGTGGTAACGCGCCCACTGTCGGGTGCTCATCCCCCGACGCTTCGCGTCATCTAGCTTCCAGGACCACATAATGTACTTAAAGGCGACCTTGTCTGGATCTGCATGGCGATCTGCAGTGCGCTCGGTCAGGATGTACCAGACTGCTACCAGCAGCTTGCGAGCGATGGCGACCGCGGCTTTGGTTGAACCGATGCGCCGCTCCAATCGCTCGTATTGAGCTTTCCAGTAGGGGTGAGTGTCAGCGGCACGCCAGGCGGCTTCCACCAGGATCCAGCGCAGCTCTTTGCGACCTTGCTTGGTGATGCGGCCGGTCCGGTGCTTCATCCCACTATCGTGGATAGAAGCGCCCAGGCCGGCGTAGCCGACGAGTTTCTTAGGATGGGAGAAGCGAGAGATATCGCCAATGGCAGCAAGAACTGTCAAGGTGACGATCAAGCCGAAGCCGGGCAGTTGGAGCAGAAAAGGTACCTGATCAGCCCAGGGCTCTGAGGTACTGAGCCGATAGAGTTCCTTCTCGATCTCTTCGAGCAGCTCATCGACGTGATCGATGGTGGCTAGATCATGGCGAACACGCATGCGCTGAGTGGGCGAGATATCGAGTTTATGCCACCACTCCCGATGCTTCTTGGTGAAGATCTTGCCTTGAGGAGACTTGAGGTTGTGCCGGTGGAGCAGACTGTGCAGGTGATTGCGAGCCCGAGTGCTCATCTGGACCAGGCGACGACGGTGTGCCATGAGTGAGCGGAGTTCACGCACTTCAACGGGAGGAACCCAGACTTCAGGAATGAGATCGGCGGCGAGGAGATGAGCCAACCGGAGGACGTCGTGCCGATCTGTCTTGACACGGGCTTCATCGATCCACTTGACCTTTGGGGGATGAGCAACGATGGTTCGATCAACCAGGGGAGCGACCTGGTCATAGATCTCCCAGGCATTGGTGGTGGCTTCGAGGACAACGTTGTCAGTGGAAAGCAGGTTTGTCTTAGCCCAGGCAGGCCATTTTTGCAGAGATATTCGGCGTGGATTGAGGATTATCTCCTGCTGCCGGTTGACGCCTCCAACGACCAGATAGTGCTTGTGGAGGTCGAGAGCCAGGAAGCGCTTTGATGTTGATTTTGGAGGGGAATTCATCGTACACTCCTTAGTGAGAAGGTCAATGTCACTGACCGGATCGTAAGGGGCGCGGATTTTTAGGCAGGGAGATACACAAACCGATGCGGGCTCGGCCTGATGGCCGTCCCAGACGAGTTATCCGACGGGTGGACCAAATAACAACACGGGCTTGCGTAAGCATCCCATAGGCAGCTTCGGTCCGCCCTGACGCTCCGTGCCCCCGGTGCGTTCCCGTCTCCAGTCGAGAAGAGGATAGCACCGGCCGCGCCCCTTCACTACATACTAATAACACCTCGCTGATGCGGACGGGGTCAGCGAGGCATTTCGACGAGCTTGCAGCTTCCCTGGGTTCCGCCATAATGATTGAGCGTCCGAGCCGCCGCATAGCTCGAGGGCGTTATGCGGAGTAGCCTATGACACGAGAAATTGGACCCCAATATGATTTAGATGACCCATTCAAGGCGGCCGCTAGGCTCCATCAGTCCAACTATCGGGCGAAGGTTCTTGATGTCGAGTATTCGGATTATGGCAACCGATTGACTGATGCTGATGGTCGCGCTTTGCTGAATTACTACGACGACCTTGGTGTTCGTGAGGCTTTGCGGCGGAGGTATCCGCAGTATTCCAAGCGGCGTGACGCTGACCTGCTTAGAAGCGAACACATACCTCTCAACGTGCTGGCTCCACTTGCAGGACGACCAGACTTGGCCCGGATGATTATCAAAAGTGCTTTCGAACAGAAACTGGAGGGACCGTTCGAGCTGAGGTTCGAATGGGCACCAGAGCCGAAACACAATTACCTCGACGATATGACCTCCATTGATGCTTATTTACAGGGTATTGGCAACGATGGCAAACTCGTTGGCATTGGTGTTGAGGTGAAATACACAGAGCGCGGGTACAGAATCGGAAAATCAGAGGCCGAGCGTGTCCATGATCCGAGTTCCACCTACTGGACCGTTACACATGAGGCTGGCTTATTTGCGGAAAGTGAGCTTGGCGACCTGGCAGAGGACGACCTGCGGCAAATCTGGAGAAACCACCTACTTGGATTGGCAATGGTTGGTCGCGGTGATATCGCAAGGTTCGTGTCAGTGACGCTGTATCCATCCGGAAACATCCATTTCACCCACGCTCTGGAGAAGTATCAGGGCTACCTGAAGGATGGCGCGCGGAGTAGCGTTTGCGGTTGCACATTCGAGCGTTTCATCGAATGTATTCGCGGTGACCATGAGATCGAGAAATGGAAGCAGTTCTTGACAGAGAGATATCTGATTGAGCAGCCCGCATAACAACAGCATGCAGCGGACGGCTATACGCCGCCGCTGATGCTGAGCGTTAGCCGCCATGATGCCTCGCCCGGAGGATAGTTTCTGATAATCCGACCTGGAGATCCGTCTGTCGATTGGCAGGCACTTCAACCTCAAACCGACCATAAGCGGGTCCTGATTGTTGAAGGGCTCAATCCCAGATCCGTTGGGTCCATCTCAGAGGAGATTCTGTCGGTGGAGGTTGCAGGGCAGCTGGCACTTCGCCGAACTCAGCTTCTGGAATCACCTGAGCTCGGGGACAGAAGTTCAGTAACCGTTGTCTTTCGAGATACCTTCCTTCCACATAGCCATTTCGATATAACCGACGCCTACAATATCTCAGTCGCCTATAAAGGCACCGCAGTGGCAGGTAAGAAACAAGTGGCTGGCGGGAAAGTCATAGCAATAAGGGCTGACCTCCGAGCTCCAGTTTTTGATGCCCACTCGATAGAAATGGTTCTTCGCCTTCTTCCTCTTACGGATGATTATGTTGCGGAACTACCTGTTTTTCACGCGGCCCGCGGAGAGCGAATGATGGTGACCTTGCAGGCGATCGGCCGCGAAATCGTGACGGATTCCACGGGCTCGTTAGATGCGTGGAAAATTCGAACCGAATGGGATGGAGTGACGCAGTATTATTGGAGAGGCGTTGAAGATCAACAACTAGTCAGGCAATCTTCAAGGCTGAAAGCAGGAGTGTATCTTGAGTTCGCGCGGGGATGATTGTTACCCAAGCAAGTGCTAACAAGGCGTTGGTTCGGACGCAAACTACGCTGCGCGTCGTTTGCGCCGTACAGCTTGGTCGTTAGGCCGCCAAACAATCACACAGCGGATGTCTTCTGAGGTTAACGCGAATCTGACATCTACGCTATTGCCAGGAGGGAACTATGACCGATATAGCCGAAGAGGAAAAGCGAGACCCATATATTGACCGCTTTCGCAATAGCCCTGTCTCCGAAGTTACAAGAGAAGTTGTTGACCAGGCTTTCAGGGCCTACAAGACTGCGCGGTGTCTGAGCCTAATAGCGTTCTTTGTCGGTATCGGCCTGATTGCTGCCGCTGTGGTCTTTAGCTTTCTGCGCAGCGATAGCGAATTGCTCAGCCTAATCCTTGGCGGACTGGGTACAGTGAATCTCGTCGCTCTGTTGCTATATCGCCCCATTGAACGAATACAACTTGGTGTGGACAAGCTTGTTCAGTCACAAATCGTCTGGTTAACCTTTCAAGCCCAATACGACTTCGTGGCGCGTGCTTTGGCAACAATGTCAAAAATGCGATTTGACGATAAACATCGTGGCTGGGACAGGGAAGAGGGATTAAGACACGAGTTGAAGCTGGCAAAGCACTTGGGGGAGTTTGCCTCTGAACTCATTGGGGATTTGGCTGGGCAGGTGTCCGGTGCTTCCGCAACGAAGACAGGTGGTGAGAACCAAGGAAAGACGGCATCACAGGAGTAGGGCGGCCTAACACTGCATGAAGCCGACCGCGCCTATCGGCGCTCGAAAACAGCGGCGCTCTTGCATTTGTAGTTGCTAGGTAGTGAGGCAGGTTTTGCATGGGTCGGCGCAGCGGCTTATGCTTGCCGTTAGGGGCCATTAATATGTTTCGTGATCAGATAATCCAGTGGTTAAGAGATGGCGACGACGATGCAGCTGCTCGTCTTCTCTCAGATTGTGAAATCAGTCTTGTGTTTGTAGACCTCGCCTTAGATATGGCGGGAGATAGAGATTTCGAAATATATGATGCAGAGATTCTCGCACCTCGTGCGGTATTGGATCGTATAGATGAAGAATATAAGAAAGAACAAGCTTCAATTGAATCGGCAATGACTGAACTAGCGCATACCTATCATTGGCACTTTAGAAGCATATCTTGGCTACCTGCTCCACCGACAGTCAAATCCCCAGTAGAAGAAGACTTGGGACAAATCCTTTCAGAGCTAGATTCTGCCAAGATCCAAAGATACTGGGAGAAGGCAATTTCACGCCGGGTAGATGATCCAGATGGGGCAATAACCGCCGCGAGATCTCTCCTCGAAAGTGTTTGCAAGTTTATACTAAAAAACGAAGGAGTTGAATTCTCCCGCAACACTGATTTACTCAAGCTGTATCGAATGACAGTAGAAATCCTATTTCTCACCCCAGAATTTCAAGAGAACGAATCTCTGCGTCAGGCTATGGGGAATGCCCAATCGATAGTTAATGCAATTGCCGCATTACGCAACCTAAAGGGAGATGCACATGGTACAGCTGAAGATTCACGGTTGCCATCACCACACATAGCAGAGTTTGCCGTTAATATATCTGGCTCGTTATCTAAGTTACTGCTTGATGCCTGGCTCCAATCGGTTGATGACAATGGCCCCTAGCACGCGCTGGAGCAACTGTCTTAGATGTCAAGCTAATGTATGTGATGATGGACATGGACTCCAGCGCTTGTTGTCCCGCATCATCGCGTTCAACGTTGTCAAGAGTTTTCTCATGCAGGCTGTGAGAGCGACCTTCTTCTCCTTACCGTTTCCAACCAACCGAGCATAGAAAGGCTTGATCGCCGGGTTGTAGCGACTGGCCGAAAGCGCTGCCATGTAGAGTGTAGCTCTCAAAGGTGCACGTCCACCCATGATGCGACGTTTCCCTGACTTGCGCCCGCTGTCGCTGTTCATGGGGGCTACGCCAACCAGGGCGGCGATCTTTTTGCGATCCAGCGTCCCCAGTTCGGGACAATCTGCGAGTAAGCTGGCGGCGGTGACAACGCCGACGGATGGAGCAGAGCAAAGCAGATCGGCTTTTGCTTTCAGCTCAAGGTCGCTTTGAAGAAGCGCTTCGACATCGGAGTCAAGCTCTTTAAGGGCTTGGCGCAGCCAATCAATGTGATGCTGCAATTGAAGACGCACGGCAGGGTGAGCATTGCGAAGGCGGTTTTTCTCGGCTGTGATCATGCGGTGAAGCTGGCGTCGGCGGGCAATCAGGCCTACAAGGCGCTGATGAGCCTCTGTTGAAGCCGGGTGAGCATGGGGGCGGACAACCTGGGCGAAATGAGCCAGGTTATGGGCGTCGATGCGATCGGTCTTCGCCAGGCGCCCATTGGCACGCGCGAAGGCACGAACGCGCCTAGGGTTGACGATCGCCACCGAGAGCCGTCCTGCGCTCAAGGTTCGGAAGGCGGCCTGCTCGTAACCACCGGTAGCTTCTAAGACGATCAGGGCGGGTTGGTGCTGCAAGAGCAGATTGGTGATCGCACGGATGCCTTCGAGGTCGTTGGAAAAGCGCCAGGATCTTTGGCTATTGCAAAGGGCTAGATCGAGATGGGACTTGGCGACATCGATGCCAGCAAAAATCTCGGGAGGATCGGACATGGAAACACCTCACTGTGTATATAATGGAGTTGCCCGCGCTAGTGAGATACGGTCTTCAAAGACCAATCAAC
Organism: uncultured bacterium; assembly: GCA_964388535.1. GTDB lineage: Bacteria > Eisenbacteria > RBG-16-71-46 > CAIMUX01 > WJJG01 > CAYMBA01. Next base: position 44,868 of record CAYMBA010000002.1, read on the forward strand.
TGTTCGGGCTGCAGGTAGAAAGGACACGGCGATCCATGCTCCAGCACGGTCTTCGAGACCAGCGGACCTTCGATCTGCCGTGTCCACTTTTAATATACTAGCGGACCGGGGGTGAGGCGTCCGGGGCAAGCGAAGGTGTAATGAGGCAAGGAGAGCGGCCAGCCAAGGCGAATGCCCCGGCAGCTTAGCTCGATGCCGTAAGGCAGAAAAGCAAGGGTATAGATATGGGTAAGAGATTCATCCTCTTTTGGTCGCGGATCAAGCGTTGGATAAATACCTTCCCTACCAGCTTACTTCTCGGGTTTTTGCTTGGCATTATCTTCGCCGTAATTCTCCAAAAATGGAACGTATTCATTGCCGGCGTTCTCTTGGGCGTAGTTATCGAGCAATTGCTGCTTGGTATCAGGACCACTGTCGCTCATTGGATGGATACTCATCCAATTCGTAGGCTACTTGGTACTATTGCAGCGGATGAAGTCTGCTACATCTATTTTTCTTCCTATCTCCGTGATCTCAGCAGGCCATCTGAATTCAAGCTAACCCGCTGGACAGGCGAGAAATCCCAAGGTGAAGAGCTAATTGAAGGTCCTGCATTCGTACTTGGCGAAGGAGACGCCCTGGCGCTGGCTTCAATTCGCCAACTCCTCGCTCGAATCAAAAAGAAACAAGACCAGATAAAGGTCGAGAGGGCCGAAAGGTATATTGACAAATGGGGAGAGGGTTGCTTTTGCATAGGAGCCCATAATCATAAAACCCGCGTTGTGCTGAGCAAGTTTAATAACCCTTACTTTGTTTTCGATGACAACTATGGCGTAATTACGTCGCCAGATCCTTCAGCACGCGTCACTGGGCAAGATGGCAAGCCTTATAGACTTGGTGTGTATATTGAGGAGTCACATGACTCGGAGCCTACTGACTATGGCATTCTCCTTAAGCTCACCGATCAATTCCATTCTTCTCGGAAGACAGTCTTTGTGGTCGCGGGTATTGGGCCAGCAGGTACTAGTGGTGCAGCATACTATCTGCTCAAGAATTATGAAGAGTTGTCACAACTTGGCGATCAGTTTGGCGTGTTGGTTCAAGTTCCCAGTGGATACCAGTCTGCAAGACAGGTGGAGTTCCATGAGGTTGCTCGATATTATGTCCCACTTGAGGAATGAAGGGATGTGCCATGCATAATGTTACTCCTTCTGGTCACATCGATTCGCCTCGCTGCCCAAAGTGTGGTTCTCCAATGACAAAGAAGCGTCCTTACAGGGGAGGCACTGCCTCATTTTGGGAGATATATCCAGTCTCATCAACAGGATCAGCCAGCGCGTACATGTATCCAGAGCAGGAAATCTACTACTGTACCAATGAGGACTGTGGACAATCCTTGCTAGGACCTCGGCGAGACTAATTCATGGTGTTTCGTCTGTTCTGCCTAACATCTATGAAAGCGCCACAATAGTCAAGAGCCAACCCCGTTATCTCCTCCTTTTGGGAGAGTTTTCTGTATTCAGTTCACACCAGCGCCTCAAAGCCGCTCGGGCTCGCACGTGGCATTCGAGCCAAACCTCAAGGGCATACTCCTAGTTAAATGAAAAAGAGACGCTACGCGCGCACACTTCGACCTTCTCACTTCGGGGGAGGCGACATCTTGCCTGTAGTGGAAGCTCCAACCAGCCGGGGCGCTGTGCGGCGCCCCGGCTCGTGGTTGGAGGTGTCTGAGCAGGACGGCCTACAGACAACGATGTCCTAGCGGCCGGGCCGCCTCTGTCAAGTCGCAGACCTCCTCCGCTCGCTTCTCTCGCTTGCTGGTGGAGCTTGATCGTTCCTGGTCGCCTCCTCGTGAACAACCCAAAGATGATATGCCACGGGAAAGCTCTCTTGACAAAGCGCGGCCAGCTGCTCCGCGGTCTGCAGGCGCGCCCACCCGCGCACATCTTTGGGATCTGGGTTATCGGGAGCATGCGGCGACTGGAAATACGCCACCAACACGCAGCGTAGCCAGATAGCCACAGCATCGCATTCCTCGGGCAGCCATAGCCCGCGCCGCGCGCAGGGCTCGCGCAAGAGATCTGCGACGCCCTCCAGGCCATATTTCTCGATCAGCGCTTCGCATCCGGCGATAGCTGCCGACATGCTGGCGCAGTACCGCGCCACGGCCTCCGACGAAACCGGCTTGCCAGCCACCAGGGTAAGCCGCCCGGCCAATTCCACGGCCGGCAACGTCACCAGCACCTCTTCGTCATCGCCGGCAGCCCTGAGGTTGAGCCGCTTCGCCGAGGAGCGGGGCATGCGCAACGTGATTAGCATCGCCTTGCCTTCGCAGAAGCGCTGGCCCCGGTCTCAGGGAAGCAGGCTGAGTTGCCCGTCGTCGATCTGCAGCTCTTTTTTGCGTCATGCGTCGCAAGGTCAAGGATGACCTTTTCCAGTCGGTGACTCCTGGGGCGGGATGGCATGACGCTACCGAGCGATTCGGCCTTGTCGTCGGGGGGATTGTCGCCCTCGGGGGCATCTTGCCCGTCGATTTGATCAAGCGGCTCTACACTCAATTGGGAGAGGGCCGGCCCGGGCTCCATGATTCCAGCATCTACGCGGTGCAAGATCTTACCCGTTTCAAAGACTGCACCGCAGCCGCTGCAGCGTACGCTCGTGTCGGGCGGCACCGCGTTCTCGTACTCAAGTCGTTCGCACTCCGGGCAGCGCCATACGTACCCGGAAGCGATCAAATCCACTCTAGTCATGCATCACCTCCTGGAAGAGAATGGATGCTCAAGGCTGCAGCTCGAGACCACCAGCCCAGCGCGCCTTCAAGCAGAGAGGGCCCCTTGCGGCGCGAGCTCGTGCACCACAGCCATGTCTAGGAACTGGTTCTGCGCTCCGACCTCAATGACCATCTCCCAGAGCGATTCCACTTCACTGAGGTTGTCCGTCAGGCGTTCCCGGAGCGAAGCCATGCGCCGAAGCGCTTCTTCCGCTCTCCCCTCCCGCATCAGCTGCCAGATCTGATCAGCCCGGATCTCGATGGAAGCCCTTCGCTCGAGATCCCGAAGCGCGGCCCCCACGCTCTGGTCGGCGACCTCGACGTCGTGTGCGCCCGCCTGCTCATGGTTCTTGGATAGCCGCCGCAGGTCCTCAAGGGCCCGTTCCAGGGAGAGGTTGCCCGGGGCAAGGGCTTCCAAGGCTTGCAGTCGTCGGCTCCACGACCTGCGCGTGGCTGGCGAAATCGCCGCTCCGGACATCAAGGCATCGGTGATCTCCTTGGCGACTTTGAGAAGGGAGGCCTGAATCTGAGCCACGATCTCTTGAGCCTGTTTCACCTGCGGATCAATGGCTTGGCGGAGGAGCCGCTCGCGCGTCCGGCGCTCCTCCTCAAGCTGGCGCAGCTGTTCCTGCCGGAAATGTCGCTCCACTTCCAGGAGCCGCTTCTGTTCTCTGGCCTTCTCGGCCTCGGCTTCCTGGCTCTCGCGTTCCGCGCGGCGGACATCCTCCAGGATCCTTTCCACCTTCTCCGGAAGCGGCCGCTCGATGGGAACGAGCTGCATGCGGATCTTTTGCCGGATGTCCTCCTCGTGAGGAAACCGGCGCTCGAAGGTCGCCATGCTACGGCGCATGAACGCTTCTTTGGCGAGCCCCTCAACCCTGCCCAGGCGCAGCATGTTTTCGTAGGCTGCGGTCGAGGCCTGGAGCCAGCGCTCTCGCGCCTCTTTGCGTATCGTTTCGTAGCCTTTGAGGAGCAATCGGTCGCGTGTGTCAGCGAACTCGCGAATGAGCTCCTTGACGGCCCCCTCAAAGGCAGAAGATGCCGCCAGGGGAACCCACCAGGCGCGCTTTCCGCCCTCCCAGATCTGGATGGCTCCGGCGCGCCTACAGACGGTGCTCTCGCGGGCGGCGATAGCGCGCAGCGCGTTGGGGATCCTCTTGTCCACCAGACCGCCTCGAAGCTCCCGGAATACTTCGGTTCTCGGGTCATCCTCGGGGATCCCGGCCTCGGTCAGCAGCGCGGAGGTCTCGAACATGCGCAGCCCGAAGGCCCGGATCAGGCAACGCATGCCGTCGGTGCGGGCGAAAAGCTCCTGCGGTGGAAGGACCTCCATCAAGAGCGCGATCCGCTCCTCCTTGGAGAGCGCATCCAGCCGCTCATACACTTGCCTGTAGACATCCATGGTCTCTTGTCTCCTAGAAGGGATGAACCGCAGGGCCACATCCACGATCCATGGCCCTGCGGCATGCTTGTCGAAGATCCTGCCCAGGGTGGATGGACAGAACGGGGTCCATTTGTGGGTGTGGCTCACCCTGGACCTTGACTTGTCTATGCATTGGGGAGAGGCGCCGGACGTCTCGCCCCGGCCGCGCCCCAGCGCCTAGCCCGAGCATGAGCCGCCGCGGAAAGACCTGACATAGGCCGCTCGGTCTAGGTGTGAAGGGGAACCAGCCATCTCATGCCGTAGACCAAAGGATGCGGCGGCGGCCAGTCCGATAATGCCCTCTAGAGCAGGGGGCGTATCGCCTCGGCCAAGCGGTCCCGCTCTTGGAAAAGGTCGTCCAGGAGTATCGCCCTGTCCGCGAACCCCGCCTGGCTTGGCTGCCCCTTGATCACCACGGCCACGAGTTTGAGGCCAGGCTCCATACGCGCCTCGTCGAGAAGGTCTAGGAAACCCTCCGGCGGCGGCCCGAAGGAGCCGTCCGTGATGATCAGGATGTCGCCCTCTCTAAGTGATGGATCTTCTTGGATCCGCTGGACGGCGGCCGTCAGCGGAGCGTAGGGCTCCGTGCCGCCGCTGTAGAACCGCTCCAGGTGCTCCACCAGCTCCCTGGGGTCCGGTCGCGGGCCCGGGTCGTAGACTTCGTACTGGCCCGCCCCGGAGAAGGGGATGGACACGAAACGGCGCCGCTCCTGCATGGCCAGCTTCATCAAAGCCAGTTCCAGGGCGCACGCGGTCGCATTGGGCCAGCCGCGCATGCTGCCGCTCTTGTCGTTCAGGATCACGAAGGGGCCCCGGCCGGCCTCGTCCTCACCTTCGTATTGGCGGTGGAGAAGCTCTCCGTCCAGCGCTCGACGCAGGAAATCCAGCGCCATGGGCGATTCGGGATCCGGGTCTACCAGGCCCATCAGCTCCTCGGGGGCGATAGTCTCCAGGTCCAACTCCTGAGTGCGGTGGTGGGTGAACTTCTCGCGGCCGCGCCTCGACCTGCGCCGCTCCGCGGACACCATCCGCTTTGCCCAACCGAGCACCTCCAGCAACTGCCTCAGGTGACTGGAGCGCGCCAGGTAATCGGCGAGATCTTGCAAGCCCTCGATCTCCTGGCGCGTGGCGCTTGCGCTGGCGCCCAGTCCCCACCCGAATCCAAATTCCTGCGCTGCGGTCTTCAGACCGGATAGATTGGCTGCTGCTTCAGTGATGCTTCCTGCCAGGGCTTGTTCGATGCGGGCCGATGCTTCATCCATCGCCTTGGTGACCTCGCTCGCGGTCGCCGCAGCCTTAGCCTGGGCCTGTTGGACCTGTCCCTGAAGCTGCTGGGCCCTCCCTCTCACTTCGCGTCTATCCAATCCTTGAGTTGGGTCGCCGGGCTTGCCGTCACTCTGGCGCGATTGCGTCGCTCCCATCTCGGCGGCAAACGCCTGCAGAGCCTGCATCTCGCTTCGCAATTCGTCGAGGGCATCCTGGGCTTGCTGCGCCTCCTCCATCTTCCGCCTGACTTCAGGCGGGAGCTTGTCGATCAGCTCGCGGGCGAAATGCGCCGCGCCGAACGCGCACGCGACTTCGTCGGCGCCCGTCGAGGCCCGAAGCGCCTTCCATTCGTCCATTCGCTCAGCATGCCCGAAGATGGAGTGTGTGACGCGCAACCCGTCCGGCGCCTGTGGCTTTATTGGATTGCCCGGCGAGTAGAGGCCAAGCCATGCCTCTCGGGTAATGTTCTTGGCAACCTCGCGCGTGCGCGCCTCCGCCTGCTGGAGCACCTCCATCTCCCGGGTCTCCAGCCAGGCTGCGTGGTCTACGTTGAGGATGTCCTGCCAGATGCTCTCTGGCGGGTCGAGGAGATACTCGCTTGCGGTCAGGAGGTCGTAGTCTGCAACATCATCAGGCTTTGACATTCGATTCCTCGTACTCCGTGGAGGTCAAGTCAAAGATCCCCGAAGGGGGAGCGCCAACACCTCTCTTACCGACGGCCGAGTCCGGGCGTTAGGCGCTCGTCTGGACCGCCATCACCTCCACACCGCGCTCGACGAGCTTTGCCTGGGCGTCCTGGAGTTGATGGAGCAGCTCTGCCTTTTGCGCGGCAAGCTCCGGGTCGCGCACCTTCGCCTGCAGAAGCTGCTGATGCTTCTTGAGCTTCGTTTGCCAGGCAACCAGGGCTTGCATGTTCTCCTCCGTCGCCGCCCTGCTCAGGATGTCCTCCACATCCGCGGCTGCAGACAGGAGGATTTGCCTCTCCGGGTCGCTGATTTGGGCCACGATGTTGCGAACGTTGTCCCTCTCCTCCAGGCCGATCCAGAGGATGTGCTGGCCGACCAGCAGCGATTTGGAGGAGGCCTTCTTCTCCCCCTTGAGCATGGAATACGCGGTGGCAGCCCGGGCCCAGCCGCGGAACCGCCGCGGGGAGACGGGAATGCCGTCCTTGTTCAGCTTCGTCCGCACGCGGACCATGCGGCTCTTCACCGGCTCGGTCAGCTGCATGGCCCTGTACTCGACCAGGGCCTGGACAAGCAGGATCTCCTCCGGGGCAAGCCTGGCGGTGATGGGCCGGCGTCCGCCCTCGCTGCTCAGAAGGCGCTCCCAGTCCTGCGGCCGGCCCGGGTAGCTCACCTCCTTGCGCAGCAGGATGCGGTCCCAAGCCGCGTTCTGGGGCACGGCGTTCACCAGCTCGTTGCTGGCCGCGATGCCCAGCAGGAGCGGCAGTCGATGCACGCGGTCGGGCTCTGAGAGCGTGTGCTCCTCGTAGGCCTCCAGAAGCATGTTGAGCACAGAGCCGGACGCTTTGAAGAGCTCGTCGATGATGGCGACGCTGGCCGTCGCCAGGCCCGACAGTTTTCGGGCCCATCGACCCTCACGCAGGGCGTTCGGATCCAGGGCTCCGAAGAGGTCGTTGCGTGAGATGTCTGGGTTGAGGTTGATACGGAAGAGCTGTCCGTCGACGCCCTGGGCGATCATGCGCGCGAGCGTGGTCTTGGCCGCTCCGGGGAGCGACAAGAAGAACACGTTTTCCCCTGCCAGGAGCGCAACCAGGGCCAGCTCGATCTCCTCCTCCATGGCGATCAGCTGGGATTGGATTTCCTCCCTCAGAAGGCGGACGCGAGTCATGAACTCGGTGAGATCCATGCTCTTGGCGGCCTTCGGAGCTGCGTTGAACAGCCCGACACGGTCACGCGCGAGCAGCAATTCGGGGTTTGCACCGGCTGCATCGGCCGATGCCACGAGGAACTTGCCGTCGTGTGTTTCGAGAGTCTTCATGAGAGGTCTCCGGTAGAGGTCAGCACGTTATGGAAGCGTGCGAACTTCTTCATGGTCTCCTCCTGGAATCGAAAGCCGCAGGGACCCTCACCCTGCGGCATCGGGTGTAACGCTTACGGCGGTCGTTGCTTGTTCCGCCTCAAACCTGTTTTGGGAATATCGTTGGGTTATCCGCCTTCGATGCGAGCTAGGAGTGCCGCAGTTGTAAACCGGGGCACGCCAGCGGCCTCGAAATCACGGTCGTTGGACCAGATCGGAGCATCGAGATGGAGGGCAAGGGCCAGCAAGTCCACATCTTTGGGGTCGCGCACACCGATGCGCTCGTGGGCCTCTGGGACGCGCGCCTCATACACCTCGCGCTCATGGATTACAAGCGGCAACATCCGGAGGGATATCTCAAGGAACTCCTCTGATCGTCCGATCTTATTGGCCAGGGTGGGGAGGTATTTGCGGACTTCAGATATGGTGAAGGCTGCAGTAGCAAACTCTCGTGTGGGCGAGGCCCAGAAAACGCGGGATGCAGCCCCCCGCTCGCTGAGCAGGGCGGAGAGGATGGGGTTGGCATCGACGACGAGTCTATTTGGGACGGCGCTACTTGCGGGAGCGTTCGAAGTCTTCAAGGATCTCCTCTTCCGCGATCCCCTTCTCCTCCAGTGCCTGGCGGACGGCGCGTGCGAGAGTCAGTTGTAACTCCTTGCGCAACTCGAATGGCAAGTCGTCCGTCGCGCTAAGGGGGAGATAGAGACCGGCGGCCTTCCCGCGGCGCGTGATCAGAAGAGGCTCGGATCCCCGAAGGAATTTGGTCGCTCTGTCCCGGAATTCCTTCACACTTGCAGTCTTCATGTGGTCACCTCGGTGGTCATTATACTAGAGCGGGCAGCTACTTGGTAGTAGTTGGGTGCTTGATGAGTCTGGCCTTCAGTCACGCTGGTCGGCAGCCGGCTCATGTCCTCAGATACGACAATCTGCGGCGCACCAGGTCAGCGAAGATTTCATCGCCCCGCTCGATCTGGGCCAGCTCATTCACATCCTTCACGGGCATGTTGCCCACCTGCTTGGGTAGGCGGAGTACCTGCACCCGGTGGCCGGCCATGAGCGCCTCTCGCCAGCGTTCGGCTCCCTGGATCCCGGCGGGGTCGTTGTTGGGGACGATGACAAGCGGGCGCTCCAGATTGCCCAGGCGCTCGGCGTGTTCGCGCTTCATCTCGCCGCCGGCGACCGCCACGGCGTCATAGCCCCACTGGCGCAGGGTCAGCATGTCCAATGGGGCCTCCACGATCATCACCGACCCACGGCCGCGGTAGGGCAACGACGCGTACCCATACAGCGGCTTGGGCCAGTCCGGCAGGCTGAGGTATTTCGGCGCCTGTTCCGGCAGGTTGTCACCGGGGAACTTGCGGCCGATCAGGTGGACCACCCTGTAGGAAAAGTCCCGGTCCGTGAGGGTGATCCGGCCGTAGAAGGTTTCATAGAAACCCCGTCGGCTGCGCTTCCTGCGCAGCACCCCGGCCTCCAGCAGCGCCTCCCGCGGCACGGCCATCAGCTCTGCGGCCACCTGCAACAAATTGCTGTGCGAGGGGCAGTAGCCGAACTGCCCGTCCCGGACGGTCTTCCAGGTTAAGCCGCGATCGTAGAGGTAGCGGAGCGGCGTCCCGTCGCCATCCCCGAGCTTCACGAGGTGCTCGTGGTAGACGCGTGCAGCCAGGTCGAGCGCTGCCAGGATGGGTTGCGTGAGTCGCTTCTCCTGCGGGAGCGACGTCCGCTCAACTCGGGGTGGGGGGGTGGGGCGTTTCCGGGGCCGAGCCCTTTGCCGTGCTTCTGCCGCATCTTGGCGCGCGCCGAGCTCCCGGAGCACGACCCTGAATTTGCGTCCGTCGGTCTTGTCCCATTGTTCCGCGAACAGCGCATACCCCACGAAATCGATCACGTCTCCAGAAAGCCCGCAGCCGGCCCCGAAGCATTTGAAGTTGCCATCCTCCGGGTAGACGAAGAAGGAGGGTGTGTGGTCGTCGTGGAAGGGGCAGCGGGCCCGGTAGTTCTGGCCACTGGGCTTTAGGCGCACCCCGTAGCGCTCCACAACCTCCGCGATCGGATTCTGTGCCTTGAGTTGATCCAGATCGGTCATGGTCCGAATGAGGGTAATCAGGTAGTCGAGGTCTGCAGC
>CAYMBA010000002.1:54570-68121 GCA_964388535.1 uncultured bacterium
GGCCGCCTCGCCTATGATTTCAATCGCCTTGACCAGCGCCAGTACAAGCAAGCGATCCGTATCCAAATCCTCCCTTTGGCGCCCTTTAGCAAAGGACAGGGCCTCACGAGCCGCATCGAGCATGTGCTGAAGCCGGATGCGATCATCCTTCCGCATACTGGACCTCGGCTTCTCGCAGAACATCTTCGCGGAAATAGCGGCTCAGGTCCTCGGGAGTGCGCAGATCCACCTTCCGTCCGCCGAGAAGGCTGGAGAGTTCCCGCTCCATCCGGGCAATCCCAAGAAGCCCAGGGGTGTGCCCAGGGGCGAATTCTACAAGGAGGTCGATGTCGCTGTCCGGCCCAAGGTCGCCACGCAAGGCCGAGCCAAAAAGCGAAAGGCGGCGAATGTTATGCGTCCGGCAGAACTCTGCAACGCGTTCCTTGTCAATTGTGATATGGGCCATTCATACCTCCTCTCTATACGCGGGCATACTCCTTCTGGTTCCTTCGTCACGCGCAACCCTCACTTTACCTGCTATCAAATGTCGTAGCAAGCCCCTGAGAACCTCCCAGTTCTTGGCCAGCGCCCTGCTTCCGGAGCACGGCCTTGAACTTGAGTCCGTCGGTCTTGTCCAGCTCTTCCCCAAACAGGGAATACCCCACAAACTCAATCACATCTCCGGAAAGCCTGCAGCCGGCCCCGAAGCAAGGGATCTCGGGAGCGCCCGCGGGCCGAATAGGCCGCCGAGAAGAGCACACTCGAGTCGATGAAGATGAGGCTCATTCGGGCTCATCGTCGGAGATACCGTATTCTTCCTCGGCGAGATCGCCACGGATCTTCCGCACCCTGTCGATGAGCTCCTGCAAAGGCAACCCTTCTTCTTTGAGTGCTTTCCCGATTTCGTCCAGCGCAACCGAGACCACGATCTCAGCCGGCTCGATCACGATTCCGGCCTCCGTCTCTACGAAGGTGACGAGGTCCCCCTTCTTCAGGTTGAGCTTCTCTCGGATCTCCTTGGGGATCATGACCTGTCCCTTTTGCTGCACCCGCACGGCAAGGATTGGCATTGTAGCCTGTATAGTCATACAGTCGTACAGTCATACCTATCTAGCTACATACGGTATCACGCGAGGTTATAGGAGGTTAAGTCCGGCGACCGGCTCTCCGACGTGGATGGGAGTCCTGGACAGCCTCTGTCGCACGCCACCTTACGTCCAGGCCACGACCTCCTCCGGCAGCTCTCGAAGATACCTCGAGAGCGGCACCGCCACCAGGTGGCCGTTCGCCTGAACGTGCCGGGGGGCGGTCAGATGCAGGTACTCGGCGGCTCGAGAGAGTGCCACGTACGCAAGTCGCCGTTCGTCCGGCGGATCCTTGATGGCGCCGCCCTTGTGCGCCATGACGTGGGGCAGGCTTCCTTCATAGAGGCCTACTACGATTACCAAGGGCCACTCCAGGCCCTTGGCGCCGTGGATAGAGGACAGCGTGACGCCCAGGTCGCCTGGCCCGGCGTCAAGCCAGGCCTTCATCTTGGCCCGGACGGCTCGCAAGAAAGCCGCCGTCGAATGGTGGTCGGCGGCTTCCTTCTGCAGGGCTTCTACCGCATACATGCTCCGCCCTGCGCCGCAGTCCTCCTCCAGCCAGGTTCGATATCCTGTCTGTTCGATCACCTGCTCGATCGCGCTCTCGGGCGGGAGGTCGTCTACAACGCGGCTGAGGGCGGCCAGGAGTTCGAAGAGGTCCTTGCAGCCCTCTCTCACTTGCTCCCGCAGGTCCTCACGCACCATTCCGGAGAAGAACAGCTCCCATGTCAGGTGAGGCTGACCGGAGCGGAGGCGGCGCAGGCTGTTCGGACCAATTCCTCGTGGAGGCACGTTGATCACCGCCTCCAGCGCGCCGCTGTCGTCCTCCTGGGCCGGCCTGCTGCAGGCCATGGCTCGCGCCAGCGCCAGGTAGGACACGACCTCGCGCACCTCTGTGCGCTCATATAGGCGCAGCCGATCACCGAGGTTGTAGGGGATGGCTCGCGAAGCCAGCGCTTGCTCGATGGCTGCAGCCTGCCGCCATTCCCGGAAGAGCACGGCCATGTCTTGGTAGCCTAGACCCTCTTGCTCGTGATAGAACAGGAGGAGACACGCGACCAGGTCGGCCTCGGCGTGCGGGTCATAGGCGACATGCACCTGCACCGGCGGCCCCTCCCCTTTTACTGGCTCCAGGCCCGCCTCGGCGTACCCATTGGACACCAGGCTCGTCGCCGCCTTGAGGATCTGCCGTGTCGACCGGTGGTTGCGGTGAAGCACGACCGTCCGCAGGTGGGGGAAGTCGTCTCGGAAGTGATCAGCCAGCGACTCGTAGTGCGCACGCCTCCACTCGTAGATCGACTGGGCTGGCGACCCGACGACGAAGATGTTGTCGCCGTCCAGCAGCTCTTTCAGGAATTCGTACTCCAGCAGGCTGACGTCCTGCCATTCGTCAACCATGAGGTGGACGCACAGCCTTCTGAAGAGCGAGCCCATTTCCTCATCGTCGCGGAGCGCTCGAAAAGCCCCAGGCACCAGCTCGCCCAGGTCCCACCGGCGCGCTTTGGCGAGGATCTGACGGTATCGCTGGTAAACAGCCGTCACGGTTTCATCAAAGACGGCGGTCGCTTCGCTGGGGAGACCCTGGATTGTCTCGATCTGGCGGGCGAGCAAGCCGGGCGAATACAATTCTCGCGGCACGTTGAGCTCGGCCATCGCCTGGCGCAGGGCATCGAGGGCCTCGTTTTCGTCGGCAACTCGCCAACCTGGCTGCCCTTTCCTCTTCTTGGCGGCGCGCATGATCCTGTAGGCCAGGGCGTGGATCGTGCTCACGTTGCGCAAGGTCCGGTCGCTCACGTCCATGCCCAGGCGCAGCTGCAGCCGCTCGCGCATTTCGCCGGCAGCCCTGGTGGTGAAGGTGACCAGGACCATTCCGGTCAGAGGCACCCCTTGCTCATAGAGACGCGCCGCGCGTTCGACAAGGACAAAGGTCTTGCCGGCGCCGGGGCCGGCAATCACTTCGAGCGGCCCGTCCTCATGTTCGACGGCAGCCAGCTGTTGCTCATCCAGTTGATGTGCGCCGGCCTCCGGCATAGGGCATCACCTCCTTTCGTTGTGTGTGGCGGACAACCGGATCAGGGCCCAAAAGGGAAGGAAGGCCCATTGCAATCGGTTCGTGGGCGAATTCCTTCTAGGGCACCGACGAGGCATGGTACGGCATGCATATTGACAGGGCACAAGTCTTGCACCGATCATGATAGATGCTATAGGCTTACATAAGCTGGGCCATCTATCCCCGCGAACAATCTCTCCCGAAACTTCGCATGATGGGCAGGGAGACGCATGGTTAATGTAGTTCTGGCGCTCTCGATCTTTCTTCAGTTCGTCGCCGCAGTCGCCGCGATTCGACTGATCTCCATCACCCGGCGAAGGGCAGGCTGGCTGGCGATCGCCGCCGCGATCCTGCTCATGGCCATCCGACGGTCCATCACGCTTACCCGATCGCTCTTCGGTGATGGCGCCGTTCAGCCCGACCTGGCCGCGGAACTCGTCGCACTGGTCATCTCGGCGCTCATGGTCGCGGGGATCGTTTGGATAGGTCCCCTGTTCGCCTCGATCCGCAAAACGAACGAAGCGCTCAAGCGATCCACGCGCGCCTGGAGGACGCTGAGCGAGTGCAACCAAGCAATCTTGCGCACCCGAGATGAGAAGGAGTTGATGCAGGATATCTGCCGCATTCTTGTGGAAGTGGGGGGATATCGGCTTGCCTGGGTGGGATTCGCGGAGCAGGATGATGATCAGAGCGTCCGGCCGGTTGCCCAGTTTGGGTTCGAGGAGGGCTACCTTGAAGGCCTTCGTATCACCTGGTCCGATACGGAGAGAGGTCGCGGCCCCACCGGAACGGTGATCCGCACCAGCGAGCCGGCCATGGCAAGAGATATCCTCACGGATCCGCAATTCGAACCCTGGCGCGAGTCCGCGCTGCAGAGAGGCTACGCCTCCTCGATCGCCCTGCCGCTCTCCTCGAATGGGAATGTATTCGGCGCCCTCAATGTCTACGCCGAGGAACCGGATACCTTCGATGAGGAAGAAGTAAGGCTCCTGCAGCAGCTAGCAGGTGATCTAAGCTACTCTCTCTCAGCGTTGCGCGCTCGCAAGGAACGCGATAAGGCACGAGAGGCGCAGACACGGAGTGAGCAACGATTCCAGACCCTATTCGAAACCATACGGGAAGGCTTCGCCCTGCAGGAGATCATCTGCGATGGGCAAGGAAAGCCCTGTGATTACCGTTTCCTGGCGGTCAACCCTGCTTTTGAAGAAATGACGGGGCTCAAAGCTCGGGAGCTGGTCGGGAAGACCGTCAGGGAGGTGTTGCCCGAGATCGGGGAGGACCTGATCCGCCTTTACGGCGAAGTCGCCATGAAGGGCAAGGCGGTCAGCTTTGAGACCAGTGCCTATCGTCCTGGCAGACACTATGCGGTGGATGTCTTCAGCCCCCGGAAGGGGCAATTCGCCACCCTTTTCCTCGATATTACGGACCGGGTGAAAGCTCGAGAGGCGCTGAGGGAAAGCGAGGAAAAGTTCCGGATCGTGACCGAAGGTTCCCTCACAGGGGTCTACATTATCCAAGACGATATTATCCAATACACTAATCCAGCCATGGGTGAAATCTTCGGCTATGAACCAGAGGAGATCATGGGAAAGCTCGAGGTGAGCGCCCTCGTCCATCCCGAGGATCGAGCCCTGGTGACCGAGAACCTGCGGAGAAGGCTGGAGGGTGAAGAGGATGTCATGCGCTACCAGCTGCGCGGGTTACGCAAAGATCGCTCGATTATCCATTGCGAGGTCTTGGGTCGTCGCGCCGAATATCAGGGCAAGCCCGCCGTCATCGGCACGCTGATCGACATCACCGACCGCGTGAAGGCCGAGAATCGCATCCAGCAGCAGGTGAGCCAACTGGAGGCGCTCAGGAAGATCGACCTGGCGATCACCGCAAGCCTGGATCCCCGGGTTACCTTCGATGTGCTCTTGTCTCAGGTTACGGAGCAGTTGGGCATCGATGCCGCCGATATTCTCGTATTCGACCGTGCTAGCCAAACCCTGAACCTCGCGGCCGGAAGAGGATTTCGCACAGACGCGCTGAAACACACACACCTCCGCATCGGCGAAGGCAATGCCGGGAAGGCGGCTCTCGACCGGCAGATCGTGATCATCCCCAATCTCCAAGAGGAGCAGAACGAACTCAGCCGAGCTCCCTTGCTGGACCAGGAGGGTTTCGTCGCCTACTTTGCCGTGCCGCTCCTGGCCAAGGGGACCATCCAGGGCGTGATCGAGATCTTCCACCGGCAACCGATCGTTCCCAGCGCCGAATGGCTGGGCTTCTTGGAGGCGCTGGCCGGCCAGGCGGCCATCGCCATCGACAACGCCATGCTCTTCGATCAATTAAGTCAATCGAATACCGACCTGCTTAGGGCCTACGATAGCACGATCGAGGGTTGGGCACGGGCGCTCGAGCTGCGCGATATGGAGACCGAAGGGCATTCGCAACGAGTAACAGAAATGACCCTGCACCTGGCCAGAAGGCTGGGCATCGATGGTCCGGAGCTGGTGCAGATTCGCAGGGGCGCGCTGCTGCACGATATCGGCAAGATGGGCATCCCGGACACCATTCTGCACAAGCCGGGCGTGCTCTCGAAAGATGAATGGGAGATCATGCGCAAGCATCCTCTCTATGCCTATGAGATGCTCTCCTCCGTCGAGTACCTGCGCCCCGCTCTGGACATCCCCTACTGCCATCATGAGAAATGGGACGGTACTGGCTATCCCCAGGGGTTGAAGGGCGAATACATTCCCCTGCCGGCCAGGATTTTCGCCGTGGTCGACGTGTGGGACGCTCTGCGATCGGATCGACCCTACCGCGCGGCGTGGTCTGACGAAAAGGCACTTGCCTATATCCGCGAGCAAGCCGGAACGCACTTCGACCCAAAGGTGGTCGACGTCTTCCTGGATCTGCTCGCTGGCATGGGCGGTTCAGGCTAGCATGCGGGGCCTCGAACTGCTAGGGTCTTATCCTCGGGGAGGTGTGCAACGCACCTTCCTTGCATCTGCGGGAAGTGCTAACCGTCCTGGGCCTCCTTGATCAAAGGCGCGTGTCAACGGCCCGGTCTCCATGGTACGCGCTCCGAATCGGCGGCAAGCAGCTATTTCCCTCCGTTCTCTCTGCCGTGGGACGGCCTGAAAGGCTCCCCACGTTTCCCAGCATACAGGGACCGGCGCAGCATGCGGTCATAGGCCGTCCAGGGCTCGCCGTTCGCCCGGGCGTCCTCCGTCAGCAGCTTGATCCGGTTCACCTGCGCGTCCAGGTTGTCGAGGCAATGCAGAGCGATAGCCTCGATGGACTTCGGACGTCGGGGCGATCCCCACTCCAGGCGCCCATGGTGGGAGACGATGAGGTGGAGCAGCTCCGCGGCTCGCTCTTTGGGGAATCCGTGTACCGCATCGATCGCCCGGCCCACCGTCCTGGTGCCGAGCACGATATGCCCTATCAGGTGCCCCTCGTCTGTGAGATCCGTATCCCAGCCCCACGACAGCTCCTCCAGCTTGCCGATATCGTGGAGCAGGATGCCGGCGAGGAGGAGGTCCCTGTCCATCTCCGGATAGAGCTCGAGCAGTGGCTTGGCCAGCACGAGCAGTTCATAGACGTGCTCCAGGAAGCCGCTCCGGTAAGCGTGGTGGATGCGACGGGCCGAGGGCGCCTCGATGAAACGAGCCGCCCACTCCATGTTTCCGTAGAAGTGACGAACCACGGCTGCAAGGTGAGGGTCGCCGATGCTCCCCGCGGCGTCCTTGACAACCCGCCACATCATGCCAGGGTCCCGCATCGTGACCCGCGTGAAGTCGGCGACGTCGACCTCCTCTTCCAGAGCAACCCGGAGCCGGCGAACGTTGACTTGCAATTCCTCTCGGAATCTCTCAACAACGCCCGCGACCTTGACCGGACCTCCGTCTCGGATTTCCTCAAAGTGTCCTTCGGCACCCATCCACATGCGGGCTTCGATGATCCCCGTCCGGTCCAGGAGTTGCATGCGCAGGAACTTCCCTCTACCGGGGTCGCGGAAAGGAACGAGGCGGGGGTTGCGCGCTATGTAGAAACCAACAAACTCCATTCCACATTGGAGGCCAGCAACCCAAGGCCCCTTAGCGGCCTTGAGGATTTCGGGATTGGCGGCCATGCGAACCTCCTCCCATGGGGTGGGGAGCCCGCCCATCCATGAGGCTCCCAACTCTGATCAACCACGCTCTCAACCCGGGCCCGTTTGATGGGAGCGAACTGGAGCCCTCGCACCGAAAGCCGGTCGGCTCTCATGGAAAGCCAAGCCCCCGGGCTTTGAGAGACACAAACCGTCCCCGGCCGATAATCAGGTGGTCCAACACTTCCACATCCATGAGCCTGCCCGCCTCGGCAAGACTGCGCGTCAGGGCCACGTCTTCGGGCGATGGCTCGGGCGAGCCGCTCGGATGGTTGTGGGCCACCAGGATCGCGGCGGCGTTGGCCCGGATCGCCGGCCGGAACACCTCACTGATCCTCACCAGCGCGCTGTTGAGCGCGCCGTGGTAGACCTCCACCGGTTCGCCGATCAACCGGTTGCGCGTGTCCAGGAGCAGGACCACAAGATGCTCCTGTTCCAGGTGCTGCATCCGGTATAGGAGCAGAGCCGCGGCGTCGTCCGGAGTCTGGATCTGCGGCCTATCGTCATCCGTCGCTGTGTTCAGACGGCGGCCCAATTCCAGCACAGCCTGAAGCCTTGCCGCGGTCGTAGGGCCGACTCCCTGCACGCTGCTTATCTCGTCCGCGGTAGCGCGAGTGAGGGCGCGGAGTGAACCGAAGCGGGTCAGGAGAGCCTGGGCGGTCTCGATCTGCCTCCCGCCGCCGATAAGCACGGCCAGCAGTTCCACGAGGCTGCAGCCCTCAGCCTGATAGGACACCCGCCACGCCGGGCGCTCCCTGAGCGGCAAAGCCTCTAAGAGCGTCCGTACCGACACAACTCCTCTTTCTGATGCCTTCGCAGCCCGCAGGCCTGGCAGCGATTGCTGCCTGGTGCGGTCCGTCTGGGCCTTCTCTGATTTCTGCATGTCCAAAGGCGTTGCCATAAGGCATCCGGCGGGCCCTTCATGAGGAGGGCCCGCCAGCCTTGTGAAGCTCAGCGCTCGCGGATCTCCGTGAGGCTGATGTCATCCCACCAAAAGCCTCTGGAGCCGAGGCGAACCTCCAAACCAGGGAGCCCGCCGTAGCCTCGGGTGTCCGGCGTCCAGCCGCGCTTCCTGCTGATCCACCACCCCATCGCAGCCTGCCATATGAAACAGCAGGCCCTTGCCGGCAACACAATTGCTTTGAGCAGCAACATGTCGGCCTCCTTGCTCGCCGCGGAAATCAGAAACGGGCCTGGCCGCCCGCTTCTCTCTTGGCGTATCGCCTCAAGCGTTCCGCGATCTCGGCATCCCGGCGAGCACGGCGGCTCATCAGGATGGATACGCGCCAGGCCGTCACGATCACCGCCAGGATGCTGAGGGTCATCGTCGCGGTCATCATCTCTGCACTCCTCACCGTTCAGTCCTCGAGCGCTGACGAGGGATGCCGTCGCTCGGGCAGTCGCCGGATCCTTGCCCCGCGCATCCGGAAGGGCCCGCCAGCCCTTCTTCGAACCCAGACCAGGCCGTCCTGGCTGGTGTGCACGGCGAGCTTGCGTCCGTCTCGGTTCACCTCGAAGATCGTGCCCGGACCGACCGCCGCAAGGATCGCCGTCCTGGGATGCGTCAGGCCGGGAAACATGCCGTCTCCACCCGGCGCGTAGCGCGCCCACAGCTTCACGGTCTCGCGGGTGAGGCGCCCAAGCTCGCTGAGCTGCTCCTTGCGAAGGGCAGCCGCCTGATGCATGCGCTTGTCATCGAGCCCCTGGCGCTCCGCCTCTTCCAGCGCCATGCGGATCGCGTGGAACGATCTCGCGGCTTGAATGCGATCCATGAAGGCGGCTGTCAGCTGGCGCCAGGCGACAACTTCAGGTCGTGCTTCAGCCGAATTCAGGAGCTGATCCGCCTGAGCCTCAAGCGCTTCAGCCTCTTCGGCGGCCGACCTGGCCCGGCCCTGAGCGGTTTCCATCCATTCAAGAGCCTTCCGCCGTCGCGCCTGCTCCTGGGAGGCGATCCGCTGCAGGTGACGGCGCAGTTCTTCGTCGGTCACCTCTTCCACGGCCTGGGCTGCAAGTCGCGCTTCCTCCTCTGTTCTTAGAATCGTATCGCGGACCGCTGCCAGGAGCTGCGCCGCCTCGACGCGACGGCGGCGGGCTTGTTCTCGTAGATCGACCGCCTCACGCTGCGCCTCCTTGGTGATGCCTTCCGCCGCGAGGCGTATGGCTGCGATGAGCTTCCGGTCGCCGGTGATGACGACCAGGTCGGACAGGTCATCGACGACGGGGGGTGTGCCATAGCCCTGGATCGGGCTGGTTCGTACTTCTTCCATCGTTGCAGTCGTCATGTCGGATCTTCCTTCCCCGCAAACCCTTTGGGTGGGCCTGGCCGCCAGCCTTGTGCGGGGTTAAGGTGGGGGCATGCTTCGCGCGCGGTGAGGGAGCGCTCGGATTCCCCTCGCGTGGGCCCCTCTCTTGCACGGCTGGCGCCTGGATAAGGGGCGGAGCCGCCGGTTGGAGCTTGCGCCGGCGGCTCCGCTGCGGTAAAATGCTTGCGTCTAGCGGCGGGTTGCCCCTTCGGGGGTGGCCCGCTTGCCATTTTGGGCAGCCTTGAGCACCGCTCGCTTGAGTGCCTGCAGCGCGGGTGCTGGCGGCAGCGCGCTCGCGCCGTCGGAGCGGATGTAGGCCTCCACGACGGCGCGGTATTGGAAGGGCAGTTCGCGCACCGCCCGCCGCACGTCCCGCCCCGACACCAGGTGACGGGTGCCGGGAACGCGGAACCGCCCGCTTCCCTGCAACTTGAAAACCGGGATAGCCATGGTTGAACCTCCTTTGTTGGGAGATCCCCGAAGGGGGCAATTCCTGCCCGCGGTGCCCAGGCGTCGACCGGCGGGGTAGGGCGCTGGCCGTGGGCTGTCGCCCGGAAATGCGAAATCGCCGGCGTTCTGGGCGACACAGCCAACGCCGGCGATTCCCTCCCTTTGTGCTGCCCCGTCCCCGGGAGGGGAAGGGCGGGGCGACTCTTATGTAGCCCTGCTTGGGGTCCCGGTCGGCCACGCGGAAGCCGGTCCGCGCTCTGCTCCGCGGCTCATGGGCGCATCGGTGGGGACCGGGGCGTGCAGGGCGTTGTGCGTCTAGAGGCAGTTAGTGAGAAAAGGGGGGAGAGTTACATCAAGAAACAGCCCGGGAATTTACCCGGGCTGCTCAGTTCCCTACTGTTCAAACCAATGCGGCGTACTGATCAGGAAGCACGTCTAGATTTGGCGATACGCCTGGTCTCTGCGTACGATATCGAGAATGAGAACCACCAGCCGGTCGTCCTCGATGGCGTACAGGATCCTCCAGGCGCCAACCCTCAGGCGATATAGATTCCCATACTTCTTGCTCGCCAGTTTTCTGCTCCCTCTGGGTCGGGGGTTCTTGGCTAGAGACTGCATGGCGGCGTCCATGCGGGTCAATAGATCGATGTCCTTTCGCAGCCTCCTGAGGCTTCGCCTTGCGTGCTTTGTGACGAGGATCTGGTATTCTCGATCTGGCCCCATGATGTTTCTTCGTTAGCTCTCGTCGAATAGTTCGGCGCGCACGTCCTCATAGGGGGTTGCAGACTCGCGATTCGCGAGGTATTCCTCGTAGATCTCCTCGGCCAGCCGCCCCATCCTCAGCTCATCCAACGAATTCGCCAGAGCTTCGTAGTCTTCTGCCGGAATCAGGACCGCGACCGGCTTGCCATAGCGCATGATGGCGATATCGCTGTCGCCGGCCATCACAAGGTCGAGCATCTCCCGCCAATGTTGGCGGGCGTTGCGGCTGCTGACCTGCTTCACGGTAGGCATGAAGTCCTCCTTACCCGGGGTGTGCTGGTTGCGTATATATTGTACGTTATGTACATCACTTGTCAAGGATGCGTCATCGAAGCCAGTGAAGGGCCTCATCCTCTCAGCGGAGATCCTTGCCGATCCGCGAAGACCACCCGCACGCTCAGACAATCCCGGGATGGCGACGTTGACTGCACTCGAAGAGCGGGTGTTGCCAGTTCAGGCCCGAGAGTCGTACTGCGTGTTCACGCTGAGCTACGGGCCATCTTTGGCATTGGGGTAGGGAGGTTTGGCCAAGCAATCAACCGCGTTCCTGTAGAGAGCGGATAACGAACAAGCCCTGATGGGACTTATGATTGGCGCCGCTGCTGCGCTATTTCCCATGCGATCATCTCTGGCCGTGTCTTGCCCCATTGGATGGCTTCAGCGGCCCTGGCATCCAGGTCCTTGGCTCGCCCGACCGCGGCTTCGAGGGCCTTCGCGGCCTCATGCAGCTCCCTTCGCGCCCTGTCCAGGTCTCTGTGGGCGGCCTGCAGTGCGAAGACCCGCACCCCATCTTGTAGGCCTAGACCGCGCAAAGCCCCCAACCGGCTCCTTGCCGCTTCGAAGTCGCACTTGGCGGACTGCAGGTTCTGCCACGCGTCGACACGGAGCTGTCGCGCCTCCAGGTTGAGGGCACTCGCCCTGGCCTGTGTCTCGGCGCGTATGCGCCGGGCGGCCGCGGTTACGTGAGCGATCAGCGCTGGGTCGTCTCGCTTTGCCTCGACCAAGGCTGCGAGGGCGCCCCATCGTGTGGCCATTTGAGTGCCTCCATTCATCATCATCGGCCCCATCTCACCAGAGAGGCCTCGTGAGCATCCCGGCCGGCCAGGTAAGCCAGCGTTGGATCATCCGGATGGGATTGGGGAGGGTCCTGAGATCGTCGCTCCCATTCCACTGCTGCGAGCCAGACGTCAACCCCATGCCTTCCAGGAAAAGGTGCCACAGGCCCGGAGTCGAGGGGTCCTTCAGCTGTTGCCACCCACTCGTTCTCACGGGCGAGGGGATGCTTGCCGCGGCCACGAGGGCCGCGATCAGAATGATCAGGAGCCCTGTACTCGTCCTCATGTCTCAATCTCCACTACCGAGCACGCACCACACCGCGCGCGGGTGACGCCCGGCGATGATGCGCCATGCTTGAGCTCGCAAAGCTTGTCTTGCCACCCGCTGGCCCGAGGCGGACTCATCCCCAGGCCAGCGGGTGACCATACCTCGAGCCGGTGATCCCCGGCCGGGATTTACCGCCGAACGCAGGAGTCGCCGGTTGCCTGAAGATGTTTCGGAGTTGCGGGGAGATCGTGTGAGGCTTAGAAGAGTACGCCTGGCAAGAAGCGAGGAATTGCTTGACGGAGCAGAAAATCCGTGCTAGAAAATGGGTGTATAAAGAGCGGCTTCAGAGCCGCGGTGCTCGTGCCGGCGTGCCCGCGCCGGCGCTTGCTTTTCCCGAGCATGGTGGGCCTCCTTCCGTCTTCTCGTAATCTTTCTTGCTCAGATACCAATGTCGTGCTCAAGCGGGTCCTTGCAGCGCGGCGCCTCGCGCTCGCTAACGGTCTAGAGAAGAGTTCCCACACCTCGTGGTGGGGTGGGGGAATGGTAGGCATGACGCACCTCCAATTCATCGTCTGGGATGGGGGGATTGAAACGCACGGTGTCGGCGGCGGATCCCCTGCGGAACGATTCAGACATCGTACCAATACCGGATCAACTCGATGGCGACGGCCGCAAGGGCCAGGGCCCCGATGGTCATGACGATCTCCCGGATTGAGATCCCCCCTTTCGCAATGCTGGTCACCACAGCGGCTGCTACCACAAGGGCAAGGGTTCGATTGCTCATGGCAGCTCTCCCGGCGCGATCCGAGACCGCCTGCTATTTGCTCCAAACATCCATAACATCGCAAGGGCGACCAATGCCACCGGCACAGGCGCCGTGGACAATAGCCCCATCACTGCTCCAGGGACCTTGGCCCGCCAGCTACGCCGGACCCTGCTGCCCCAGAACTCGGTCCAGACGGTCATCCAGAGCAACCAGCTGATGGTCAGGCCCAGGAGAAGGCCTAAAGTACCGCATCCAACGACGATAAGTTCACTACTCACGATATCCGTCCCTTGCCAGTGCTGGTCATCGGGATTTCGCTCCTGCAGTGTGCGGAGGACTCGCAGGATGAGCGAGCGGGAGGCATCTCGCCTCCCGCTGGGCCAACAGCCAATTTCCGTCGGGACATTTCCCAACCGGCCTGGGGTATGAGGACCTCAGATCATTGAATGGCCCCGTTATGAAGCCCCCGGCAATGTCCGGGGGAATGAAGGAAGGAATGCTCAGTCCCTGAGAGCTCCTCAGCCTGACGCCGCCTCAAGCTAAGCCACTGGCTGGTTCACACAATGACCCTCGGGCGCTCTTTCTGACATTACCTCGCCTGGACACGCCCAGTCACGCATCCTGAGAGGGATGACCGGCATGCGTCTATGTCGGTCGCTTTCAGGATGAGGGCATGCTCGTTTCCAAGAAGCACC
>CAYMBA010000003.1:0-8381 GCA_964388535.1 uncultured bacterium
CGGGCGGGGATACGGATGGTTCTTCCTGCAGGTGCTCGCCTGGAGGGTGCATATGCGCTGGCTCCCTATCTTGGAGATTCGCTCGGTCTGCCCGGTGAGTCGGCCTGGGACGGCTTCTTGTTCCGTTACGATGACCTGCCCGCGTCAATCGGGCTTCCCGGTACTGAACGCCTTACCTTGAAGCAGGATCTGGACCGGCTGGCGATCCGGTTTGGGTCACCACGTTTCAGTGTGACCCTGGGGCGCCAGTTGGTGGCGTGGGGTTCCGCGCGGGTCGTCAACCCGACCGACTTTGCCTCTCCCGTTCCTGCAGGTTATCTGGGGCGTCTCGAGAGGCCGGGCGTCGATGCCGTCAGGCTCAGAGGGCGTTTGCCGTGGGGGCTTCATTTGGACGCCGGCCTGCTTCCAGGCCGGGCCCTGGCATGTAGCACGAGTGCGGGATTCTTGCGCCTCGGCTTTGACAAGGGACTGGCTGAGGTGACGCTTCAGATGAGCCGCTATAGGGGAAACCTGCTGGCTGGGCTGGATGTTGCCGGCAGTGTTTCGGGTTGGTCCTTCTGGCTTGAGTCCTCGGTCGTCTGGCCGCGGAAGTCGTGCTCGTGCCGACGGCCCTCTGAGTTTGCGAGGCTTTCCTTCGGTGCCGATCGGGCGGTCGATACCTGGGGCGAGCCCTATGTGTTTCTCGAATACCACTTCAACGGAGCCGGGACGAGCCATTGGGAGGGGTACAAAGAGGTGGCCGGCTCGGAGACCTATAGCAACTGCGGCCTCTACCTTCTTGGAAGAGACTATGCCTTCTTTGGTCTCCGCCTCATGCCGCATCCTCTTCTCACGATGAGCCTGAACGGCTTCTTCAATCTCGACGACCGGTCGGCGGCACTGGGTGGTCTCATCGAATACAGCGTCGCTGAGAACACGTTCGTTCAACTGCTCCTACGCGACGGCACATCGCTCGCAGGGAGGGGACCTCAGGAGGGCGAGTTCTCCATGTGGCCGCTGGTGTTGGATCTGGCGACGGAGGTGCATTTCTAATGGCTCGTGCCTTTCCGTTGGCATGTCTCGCTGCCCTCTACGTCGCAGGGCTTGGTCTGGCCGAAGCCGGATCTGCGGTGACTGGTGTGGAAGGCGGCACGGAGCAGCAGATGATGGCCGAAGCCCTCGTTGATCACCTCGATAGGCTCTACAGAAGCACCACCTCACACGCCCTGCTGCGAATGACGGTGCGGACCCCCAAGTGGGAGCGTACGCTGAGGCTCGAGATGTGGACAGAGGGGATGGAGAAGACACTGATCCGCATCCTAGAGCCAGCTCGGGAGCGGGGGATGGCTACCCTCCGGATCGGCAACCAGATGTGGAACTACCTACCGCGCACCGGAAGAGTGCTGAGGATCCCGCCCTCTATGATGATGGCTTCGTGGATGGGTTCCGACTTCACGAACGACGATCTCGTGAGGGAGACCTCCTTGCGTGAGGACTACGAGTTCACTCTGGGTGGGGCCGACTCCACATTCTGGTACCTGGACCTGAGGCCCAAACCGGAGGCACCGGTTGTTTGGGGCAAGATCACCATTGCTGTGCGCCGGGGCGATCGACTCCCCGCGTGGGAGCGTTTCTATGACGAAGAGGGCGCAGCGGTTAGGGAGATGCGGTTTTCGGAGCCCAGAGACTTCGGCGGTCGTCGGATTCCAGCCAGGATAGAACTTCTGCCTCTCACGAGGAGGGGCCACTTGACGCTACTCGAATACGAGAGCGCCGAGTTCGACTTGCCACTGGACCCGCTTCTCTTCTCGCTCGAGAACCTCGCCTGGGAGGACTGAGGGCGAAAACTGGATTTGGAGAGCTGGAAAAGGCGGCCCTGCGCGTTACTCACTGTGGAAGGCACCTTCGGATGAAGGCGAGGAATGGGAGCCGGGCCCTAGGAGCGGGATGCGGCTGCGGGAGAGACGAGGCCGCGCCTGAAGGCTCGGGCCGGCCGGATGGAGGAAACAGCTATGAGAAAGGTTTCGGTTCTGGTGGCAGTGGCTCTGCTGTTAGTCGTTCCTGCCGTTGCGTTGGCGGGAGGACCTCATGGGGGACACCATGGAGCAGGCGCCCATGGTGCTCCGTGCATGCATGGGGGCAAGCCGCAGGGGTCTTATCCTGGATGGGGGCACCCGGGTCCGCTTGGCATGCTGGCCCGCCTCGGTCTGAGCGAGGAACAGTGGGAGAAGGTGGAAAGGATCCGTGCGGAGGCAAGGCGTGAGAGGCTGGAGCTTCGCAAGGAAGTCCTCAAGGTCCGTGCTGAGCTGCATCGCGAGATGCTCGAGGATGCGCCAAGTATGGAGAAGATACGGCGAATGGCTGAAAGGATGGCCGAGCTCCGCGGCAAGATGCAGATTAGCCGGCTCAGGCAGCAGCTGGAAATCCGCAAGGTACTGACGGCTGAGCAGCGCGATCGACTCGTAGCAATGCTGGGTTCGAAGTTCGCGTCCAGAGCGTCTGAGGGAGCGCCTTGTGGTAGGAGGGGCCACCCTGAGCCCAGTTTGGGTGAAGCTGGTCCGCCTCAGGGGCCCCCCCGTTGGTGGATGTCGCCTCCCCCTTGGTGGCATGAGGACGAGCACGAAGACGAGGACGACGACTAGGGGAAGCGACCGCCCGCAGTGGTCCGCCGGGCAGGCTGCGGGCGTGACTTCCCCTCGCTGAGGGACTTGCCCCGATGTCTCGGGGCCGCAGCGCCGGAGGGACCGGGAGAGATTGAAGTGGAGCCCCAAGGCTTCCAGCGAGAGGTGGTACCGAGGACCGGCACCTCCGACGATGCGCTCATGGATGCGGTAGCGGCCGGCTCCAGAGAGTCGATGGCCGAGATCGTAAGGCGGTGGCAGGCGCCGATTCTCAGGTTCCTTGAGAGGATGCTCGGAGATCCGTCGGAGGCAGTGGATATCGCCCAGGAGGTATTCCTGACGGTCTTCGAGCAGGCGCCCGGGTATCACGGATCGGGCCGGTTCAAGGGATGGCTGTTCACGGTCGCACGCAATAAGGTGCGCAGCAGGCTCAGGAGAAAGGCAGTTGAGAGAATCGTGCGCTTCGAGTTCCTCAAGCACGAGAGGCCTGCCCCAGAGAGCGAGCGTCCAGACCGGCAGTACGAGAGGAAGGCTCAGAGAAGACTCCTGGATGATGCCATCGCGCATCTACCCCCTCGGCAACGCGAGGCACTCTTGCTCCGCTACATGGAGGGCTTTGGCCACGCCGAGATCGCGGAGGTGATGGGCTCTAGCGTGCATGCGGTAGAAGGGCTTCTGCAGCGGGCGCTCAAGCGCCTGAGGCGCGAGATTGGCAGATAGCGGCGAGGGAACTCGGATGGAATGTAACGAGAAGAAGCTGTTCCTCTATTTCGAGGGCCTCCTGGATGCCTCGGACTCTGAAGCCGTCGAGCGCCATCTGCACGAGTGCCCGCGGTGCGCGGGGATGCTCGAAGATTGGAGGCGTACGGCGGAGCATCTGGGTGGATTGGAGCGAGTGAAGCCTCAGGTGGACCTCTGGCCGCTGCTCGAGCGAAGGATCCGGCCGCCGAGGGGCAGCAGGCGGGCCCTGTGGTTCCTTGGGTGGGCGGCAGCGGCCGCCGGGGTGCTGCTTGGTGTGCTTCTCGGAATGGGCCAGAGGGCACAGAGTGTGGCCTTCGATGGGGACAGCAGCTCTGGGGCGGTGGAGCTCCTGGCGGGGGCCGACCCCACACTGGATGAGATCTATCTGGATGCTAGCGAAGCCCTGGATGGATCTCGTGGAGGGCCGGAGCAATGAGTAGGGGCCTTTACGTACTTCTGGGGCTTTCGCTTGGCCTGAACGTGGGTTTGGGTCTCAGCTTGGTTCTCTTTCGGCCTGCCCCGCCCGGCCCAGGGGTGTTTCGCCAGGTTCCCGGCCCCCCGGTGGTCGCCGAGCACCCCGGAGAGCGCACAGAGGAGCCAGGCGCTGAAGAGGTCATGGAAAGACGCCTCAAATGGCTTACTCGCACGCTTCATCTGTCACCCGAACAAAGGGAGCAGTTCGCGCATTCCATGCGCCGCTACCTCCCTCAGATTTTCGACCGGAGGATGGAGACAAGACGCCTCCGCGAGCGGATGCATACCCTCTACTCCATGGGTGACCCGAGCCGTGATTCCCTCTTGCGTTTGATTCCTCGCATCGCGGCCGCTCAGGCCGCCGTAGATTCGATCGTGGCCCTGAGCATGCTCGAGGAAGTGCGAGTGCTAACGCCTGAGCAGCGCGCGATGTATTTGGAGAAGATGCGCCAGATGATGCCTGGTCTGAGGCATGCGGGGCCTTGCTGCCGAGGCCGGCACCCCTCGCACAAAGGGCTCCGATAACGGCTCCAGGCTGTTTCGAGCGGGCAGGGAAGCCCAGGCCCGCCGAGTTCCTTCCGGGTAGACGCCACCGATGAAAGCCCCCGCCGCGGCGTGCTAGATTGAAGCGCGTTAGGCTCCGCTGGCGCAATGGAACGCTTCCTGAGAGCCGATGTTCTATGCAGTAGCGTAGAGACTAGTAAGGTGCCGCGGGGGGATGATGATGTCTTGCCGAGCCTACAGCGCCCGCAGGGTCGCAGCTCTGCCTTTCGCCCTCATAGTGGTCTTTTCCGGAGCTTCCGGAGTGGTTTCGGCCGGCGGGACAGATCTTGGTTCTGTTTTCGTCGGTCTTCCGGCGGATGTGAGGGAGCGGATAGCCTTGGAGGACACGCTCCCTCTTTCCGACGATCCGTACCTGGTCGAGGGCATAAAGGATCCCATATTCGCTTACCTTGTGGGGCTTGTGGAGCGTGGGCGCACCGGCGTGGTTCGGGCGGAGCACCTGAAGAAGGCTCTCGAGAAGTCGGGGAGGAAGTCGCGTATCCCTCTCCGGCTCATCGGAGGCTTTGCTCGCACATTCGATTCCGATCATCTGGGCTGGACGGTGGCCGTCTTCACGGAGTCACTGAATGTACCTGTTCCCTACTCGATACTGGGCTACCACCCGGGGAGGCTGGTCAGCAGCCGGGACGTTGCCTTCTGCGAGTTCAGGCTCGATGAGTTTCCGGTGACTGTTGTGGATGGGGAGGGAGAGGTCCGCCTGGTGAGGCCAAGCAACGTGAGCATCTGGGGGCTGGTATCTGGGCGTGTCATCTTGGACATCGATGGTTTGGTGGATGCAGTGATGGGGAGTAGGATCGACGATTTCCTGGTTGTGGGTCTTGCTCTGTTCGAGCTGGATGGGTGCTGGTATGGGATGGCTTTGGGGTTCAACCGCCGAGGCGAAGGGCGCTCCGGGGTGCTCAACCTTCAGGCCGACAAGATTCCCTTCCCCATGGAGCGGCGCTTCAAGGTGCTAGGCCGGCGCATGCGGAGCTATTTGTTGGCACAGATGTCACTGCTGGGCTTTGAACCGATGGCTGCACTCCACCTGGCTAAGGGTTGATTGGTGCGGGGATTCACCGCTCTATCCGGATCACCGGGAACGCGCTGGCTTCGGGATCTGGGTTCTCCACGGTCCACGCCAGGACGATGGCTTCCACGATCCTCGCCAAATCGAGCAAGTGAGGCTCTTCCCGGACCATTGCCCATACCGCCCTGCGCAGATCGAGCGGTGGTTCCTCGGACCACGTTTCCACGAGCAACCTCACCGGGTCCAAGGGGACCCTGACGGTGCCGCCGGGCCACTCGGATGGCTGGGTTGCCGTCCATGTTTCGATGTGGTACTCGATCTCGATCCACCCCTCGATCTGATCCGGCCAGAGCGACGGAGGCAAACGCCTCACGTCTTCGAGGCGGCGGCTCCTGCACCAAGTGCAATCCAGGGGCAGAAGCTCCAGTATCATGATCCTGAGGGCACACTCACTTTGGTGTTCGAGGCGGAAGGAGCCTACCTCTGTGCCCAGCCAGCGAGAGGGCGCTTCAAGCACCCTCTGGCCGGTTCCATGGAGCATCGAGAGGTGGCCGAACCTGTCCATCCTGAGCTCCCAAACCTCAGCCTGTGCCTCACCTCCCAAAATGAACCGTGCCCGCAATGTTGCCGACTTAGTCGGCAGGCGCGCTGCGGGATCCTCGCGAACGTACTCGAAGCGCAGCGGATCGTCCTCTCCAAGGATATCGTCCAGGAAGCTGCAGCCTGGCCACTCCTGGGGGTCGAGCAGCCTGGGGTGGAATGCCGGCATCTTGGCGGGGGGGTCGTGAGATCCTACTTCTTGGGCTTTGGTAGCGGTTGAATCAGCACCGCCCACCCCCGAGCCGGGCATCTTCAGAACTGTATAGCCGCAACCCGCCGTTGCGCCCGCAAGGAGCAGACAAGCCAGCCCAAGGCAAAGATGATATCTTCCAAGCAAGCCAGCCCTCAGGGGTGCACACCCCAGCCCTGAGTGAGCGGGCGACCTCGTGCCTGGGGGGGTTCTTGTGCTCTGGAACCACATGTGAACACCTAGGCACGCGGCTTGGCGAGCACTTTCTCGATC
This sequence comes from uncultured bacterium, assembly GCA_964388535.1. GTDB lineage: Bacteria > Eisenbacteria > RBG-16-71-46 > CAIMUX01 > WJJG01 > CAYMBA01. The sequence continues at coordinate 6,452 of CAYMBA010000003.1, forward strand.
CTGGGAAGTATCCAGTCGATTTCTTCCTTCCCAATGACCAATGGTGGAGCGAATCGGATCACCTGCTCGTGGGTTTCCTTAGCGAGGATTCCCTCCTCTCGCAGCATCTCGCAATATGGCCTGGCACTTCCGGCATCTTCCTTCACTTCAACACCGATCAGGAGTCCCTTGCCCCTCACTTCCTTGACCACGGGGGAGTCCATCGATCGGAGGCGTTCCATGAAGTAGTTACCCATCTCTAGTGCTCGTTCAGCGAGATGCTCCTCTCGGAGCACCTTGAGGGAAGCCCGTCCTACGGCTGCGGCCAAAGGATTGCCCCCGAAAGTAGAGCCATGGTCGCCGGGCCTGAAGACACCGAGGATCTCTCTGCTTGAGGTAATGGCGGAGACAGGGTAGACACCTCCGCCAAGGGCCTTGCCGAGGATGGTAATGTCGGGTTTCACACCCTCGTGATCGCAGCAAAGGCGGGCACCGGTGCGTCCAAAGCCGGTTTGTATCTCGTCGGCCATCAGAAGGATTCCATGCTCCGTGCAGATGCGCCGCGCATCCCTCAGATATCCCTCAGGTGGCACGATGACTCCGCCTTCACCTTGGACTGGCTCGACCAGGAAGGCCACCGTGTTTGGGCCGATGGCTTCTTCTAGAGTCCTTGCGTCCCCATAGGGAATCATCTTGAAGCCCGGCGTCAGTGGACCGAAGCCTTCTTTGTACTGTGGCTCGGAGCTGAAACTTATGATCGTCGTCGTACGCCCGTGGAAGTTGCCCTCGCAGACTATGATCTCGGCCTGATCCTTTTCGACGCCCTTCTTCTCGTAGCCCCACTTGCGCGCTGTCTTTATCGCCGTCTCCACAGCCTCGGCCCCTGTGTTCATGGGCAATGCCATCTCGTCGCCAATGAACTCGCACAGTTCCTTGAGGAAGGGGCCCATCTCTGCGTTGTGGAACGCCCTCGATGTTAGTGTCACCTTGCCTGCCTGCTGCACCAGAGCGTCGATAATCACAGGATGCCGATGGCCCTGGTTGAGCGCAGAGTAGGCCGAGAGGCAGTCCAGGTACCTACGCCCGTCTGTGTCCCAGACCCACACACCCTCGGCTCGTTCTATGACTACATCCAGCGGATGGTAGTTGTGGGCCCCATAGGTCTCGGCCAACTCGATCAGGTGCCTTGCGTCGCTCGCCATTAGCCTTCCTCCCCGCTTGTACCGGGAATACGCCCGGGTTGCCCGATGTTCCCCCGTCCCAACAGAGACAGTGGCTCAAACCCCTGCTCTAGGCTAGTCCGCCGTGGTGCATGCAGCAGCATCGCCACCACAGAAAGTCCAACCATGCTCAGGCAGAGGCGAAGATCACCACTCCCAACCCGGTCTATGAGACCGGCCAGTGCAGGGATCTCGCATATGAGCCACACTGTCAGGTTGCCTACGACGGCGGTTGAGACCAGATCCTGTAGCCCCGATTCCAGCTCACTTGCTCCCGGCTGGCCCGCCGCCGACTGGGCTGCCTCCGCTATCTTGCTTGCCTTTTCCCTGAGGCGCTCACTCCCCGCTAGTCTGGGCCCCCATCGGAAGGAGGTATAGACAGCCACGATGGATACCACCCCAAGAAGCATGCGCCACCGATTCCAGCCGTCCCTGCCGTCCTCTGCCGACGGTGCTTTCACTAGCGTGGCTATGGATGCGTACGCCAGAAGGAAGATCAGCATTGCAACGAATATGATCCAAAGAAGACGATTGACGTTGCTCACAACGCGTCCGACGGCGGTCTCGAGGTCCCGATTGCCCACAGCGAATCCCTTTCTTCCGGCGCACCTGGCTATTTCCAAGGCCGAACCAATGGCAAGAGAGTCAACCCCATTGCATACCGCGTAGTCAAGGAGTGCCTCGTGCTTGCCAACATCTTGGCCTCTGCTAGGATTGGCCTCCCGAGGAGC
>CAYMBA010000003.1:8481-15119 GCA_964388535.1 uncultured bacterium
CCGCTCCGGCGCCGCCCGGGGGGTGCTGGCGGGTGTGGTTCTCCTGGTTTCAGCGGCTCCCTGGGCACATGGTGGGTTTCCCTCTGGCATACCTCCCCATGGCTTCCCAGCCACCTTCGATTGGATCTGCCTTGGTGCCGTTACGGCGCCAAAGAACCAGGGCACTTGCGGCAGCTGCTGGGCGTTTGCTGGCACGGCCGCCATGGAATCGGCTGTGGCTGCCCGGATCGGATTCCTCCTGGACCTCTCCGAGCAGCAAGTGATCCTCTGCAATCCCTATGGATACGGTTGCGATGGCGGTTGGATGACTGGCGCCTATGCGGTCTTCGACGGCTACGGTGCAGTAGGTGAGGAGTGCATGCCGTACGAAGGCGATGATTCCGGACCATGTTCTGAAGAGGATTGTGCGGTGGAGGCCCGAGGCGAAGGGTACGTGGAGTTCGGGTCCACCGTCAGGGAGTTGAAGAGCGCCCTTTTGGAACACCCTATTGCCGTGGCGATGACCGTCTATGAGGACTTCCACGAGTACGCGGGCGGCTGTTACGAGCATGAGGGTTCCGGAAGTATCAACCATGCCGTTCTCCTTGTGGGCTGGGATGATGCCTACTGTGATGGAAGCGGGGCCTGGCTGTGCAAGAACAGCTGGGGGACGGCATGGGGCGATAGTGGCTTCTTCTACATAGCGTACAACCAATGCGAGCTGGGTACAGGCGCATCCTGTCCGCTCCCCCGCGCCGATGAGGGGATCTTCATTGAGCATACGATGCTGGAGTATCAGCCGCCCGGCATTGATCAGTATGACGTAGCCGCTGTTGTAACGTCCCTTGGTTCGCCGGTGGCGGCCAACGGCGTCAGCCTATTCTACGCGGCCGTCGGCTTCGGAGAGACACCGGAGGTCAGCGACTACGAGTGCATCCAGATGGTTGAGGCGCAGCCAGGCGAGTTCGTTGCCTCAATCCCAGCGCAGTGTACCGGGACGCGAGTGTTCTACTACATAGAAGCGTCCAACGCGGATGGCTACACAGCAAGGGATCCTGTTTCCGCACCGCTTGCGACCTATTCATTCCTTTGCGGTGCCGTGATGATCGCGCGCTACGACTTCGAAACGGGACCGTCCGGATGGGAGCACGAGGCAATTGGAGAGGGCTTCACTGACCAGTGGCACCTTTCAGGTCGCAGGAATCATACGCCGGATGGTCAATCGAGCTGGAAGTGTGGGGACACTGGAAGCGGCACCTATGCGCCGCTGCTGGATGCTGCGTTGGTCTCACCTCCGATATCGATGCCTGAGGCGGCGGAGATCAGGGTCTGGCATTGGATTGACGCAGAACCGAGCTATTTCGTGCTTGGGCGGGCGTATGATGGCGGACTACTGGAGGTCGAGACAGGGCCTGGGGAGTGGACCGCCGTTGATCCCGTGGGTGATTACCCCTACCGGAGTCTCCGGGGAAGCGAGCCCGGGCCGCTTCCAGAAGGCACCGGGCTATTTTCTGGATACATGCCCTGGAGGCTGGAGCGCTGGGATCTCTCCCAGTACGCCGGCCAGGAGCTCCGGGTCAGATTCAGGTTCGCGAGCGACGGGCACATAGAGGCGGAAGGGTGGTACGTGGATGACTTTGAAGTATGGGGCATCGAGGAATCGGGTCTGGGGGAAGTTGGCAACACGGGGCGCCAGGGGCTAGTCGTTGCGCCCAATCCCTCCGAGGCGGGCCTGCGGGCATGGATCGGGGGGTTCACAAGGCCAACCTGGCTGGAGGTTCTCACACCCTCGGGGAGGCTGATTCGACGCCTCGCACCCCTCCAGGGGCACAACGGGCACTGGTACTGGGATGGGTGTGATGCTGGGGGTCGCCCGGTCGTATCGGGCATCTATCTTCTCCGCACCAGCGGGTCCGGAGAGAGAAAAGCTAGAAAGGTGCTGGTCCTCAGATGACCAGCACCCATTTGGGGGCTAGTCTCGGGACCTTCGCAGAGCAAAGCCTTCTCTTGAAGCACACTAGGGGTGTGCCTTCTCCTGGCCCTCGGTCTTCTTCCGACGCGCCTTGCGATTCTTCTTCAGCCTCGCCTTGGCTTCTTCCTTCACCCGGGCCACCTCTGCGGCTATCTCCTCGTCTTCGGGCATGTCGGGACCCAAGGTGACGTTCTTGCCCCCGAAGTCCTTGATCTTGCCCTTCGGATCGACGATGAGACGGGTCACTGCGATATGCTGGCCCCTAGTGCCGGAGCGGTTGATGATCACGTTGGTGCCATCGGGCTTCGTTGGTCCTGGGGCTTTCACTGTGTGCCGGCCGCCAACTATCACATCCACGTAACCATCCAGCAGGGAGGCGTATTCCTCGAGGCTGCTGTCTTCTATGTGCGCTAGCAATATGACAACCTCTGCTCCCTCCTCGCGCGCCTTCTCCGCGAACCGCTGCGCGCTCCCTACGGGAGGCAGAAGCCTGACCTCGCCCCCGGTCTTCCGCTGTACCGAGCTTTCGGCTAGCTGTGGACCCCCGATGGCGCTGATGATGCCAACCTTCACACCGGCTTTCTCCACAATCCTGTATGGCTTTCCCAAGGGGACCCACTGGTCATCAACGAGTCGTTCCAGGTTGGAACACACAAGTGGAAGCGGCGTTTCCTCGAGCATGCGTTTCGTGAAGTCCCAGGCCTGGATTTCGTTGACGCCGAGGGTAACTGCATCGTAGCCCTGTCTGACGAGGTCGCGCCATGCGGCTTCCGACTCGAGCTCGAAGCGGCCATGGCTCAGGTTCGGGTGCACGAAGCTGCCCGCATCGACAAGGACGACGCCCTTGGTCTCTTTGCGCTGATTCGCTATGAAGGCGGCCCGCCGGGCCAGCCCACCCTTACGTCCGTGTCACCCACAGGGCTCTATCTCGCCGTTGAACGCGCTCTGCGAGAGGATTCGTATCTCGACATCCAGGGTTCTGCCCTGGCGTCCAAGGCCGAGCAAGCTGCATCCGGTCAGCGCAAGAAGCGCGGCCAGTGCCCCCAGTGCAAAAATGCGTCTCTTCATCTTCACCTGGTCCTCCGAAAGCGGAATTCGATCGCAACCTGGTAAAGCTATCGGTTCCCGGGGTTCCAAAGCAATCCATTTTCGCTGCTCCGCCCGGCCGTTTGGGTCAGCCCCTGCAGGCCTCCTACCTGGTGCTCTCGGTCCTCGGCATTCTTGGATCAGATCTCTACCAAATCGTACTCCCTTGATCCTAGACCGATCTGGTCGGCGTGACGGATCTGGGTGCGCCAGTCCACATCTGGCCACGCCTCCGAGAAGACGTCGCGCCCGGCGCGCTGGATGACGATGTCGGTGGAGGCTGCATCCAGGGCCACGGGATCGAGCGACGCCGCCAGTCCTGCATCCGGTGCAATGAACTCCGGTTCGGCCCCCAGACAGTCACAGTTCTTGGTGATGTGATGGAGGATGTTGACGAACGCCGCCCGACCTTTGACGGCCTCCACCACCGCCTTCGCGTACTCCGCCGTCTTTCTCTGCACGGCGCCGGTTTCTCTCGACCAGTCGATTCTGACCGCCCCGGTCGGACACACCCCCAGGCACTCGGCGCAGCCCACACAGGTGTTGCGATCGATTTCATAGTAGTCACCACGGTGCGAGATGGCGTGCTCGGGGCAGACTTCCTCGCATCGGCCACAAGCGATGCACCGCTCTGGCTCGATCGTTGGGCTCAGAACAGAGTGCTGGGCCAGCTTGCCGGCCCTCGAGGCAAGGCCCATGCCCAGGTTCTTTATCGCGCCGCCGATGCCCTCGACGATGTGGCCGGTCAGGTGGGCCAGCCCCACGAGGAAGTCTATGTCTTTTAGCACTGGGGAGAGCCATGCGCGCTGGACCAGCGGACCTGGTGCCGGCCTCTCGATAGCGTCCCTTCCGAGCAGCCCGTCTCCAAAGATGATGGGTGCACCTGTGGCCTCAAGTGTGAAGCCATGTTCTCTGGCCAGGGCCATGTGGTCGAGGGCGTTCTTACGACGCCCGTGGTAGAGCGTGTTCGTCTCGGTGAGGAACGGCCTGCCACCTCGGGCCTTGATCTCTTCCACAAGGGCTCGGACCAGTGGTGGTTTCGGGTAGCCCCGATTGCCCTCCTCCCCAAAGGTAAGTTTTATGGCGACGAAGTCACCGGAGTGGATACCTTCGAGTACTCCGCTCTCCCGTACGAGCTTCCTTACATCATTGGCGACATCCTCGAGGGTGGAGAAGTCCCTTCTCTCGGCGAAGTAGACCTTCGGCTTCATCGTGCCTCCTTGGCCCTGAGGGCTTTCTCTGCGGGGTCGGAGTCGATGTGCTAGTCTAGTTCCTGGCGGTGGGATTTCCAATCGGGTGAGTCGGCGTGGTGGGGAACCGGCGAGGAGGGATTGGATGCAGGAATCGAATCTCGGCTTGCTTCGAGTGCGCCACTTGCGCGTTCTTCTGATGGCTGTGGGCTTCCTGGGGCTGGCCGCGGCCCCATATCCGGGGCTGCTCGATAGACCCATGGCTGTGGAACACGAGTGCCGTTTCTGGGCACTCATAGGTTCGGAGTATCCCGACTCCCTCCTGCGGGCACACCTGCTGGATGGTGCCTATGAAAACCTCAAGCACCTGGGGGCCTTCAATACTGACGGGTGGGGTATCGGCTACTTCTTGGGAGATATGGATTCCGCAGGCTTCCTTCTTCCGATACTCCGCCGGGGCGGCCCCTCAGCCTACGACTCAAACGAGGTGGAGTACGACATGACAGTGGCCGAGATGAACGCCGTGAAGCCCTTCTGCGCCATTGCCCACGTGCGAGCTGCAAGTTCGGGGATAACGGACGTTCCGGATCCCCATCCCTTCCTGCACGGCGGGACCCTGTTCGCTCACAACGGCACGATAAGCAAGCAGGTGCTCTTCGATTTGCTCGGTGACTACCCCGAGTCCCACCCACCAGACTATGGGACGAGAACCGGCAGGGAGATAGACTCAGAGCTCTACCACCTGTACCTGCTGGAAGCCATCGAGGAGAACCCTGGGCGACCGGCAGAGGAGGCGATTGTCTCTGCAGTGGCTGATCTGGCCGAACGGACCTCGGGGAGATTGAACTTCGTCATGAGTGCGGGCGATACGCTCTATGCGCTGCGCTACGACAAGTGGGACAGTGGTGATCCGCTTCGGTACTTCCCAGCAGGGGGATACGTACCCACCGGAAAGAGCGACTACTGGGTTGTTGCATCGCAACCAGTCGGAGACACGAACGAGGGCTGGGCAGCGATTCCTCCGATGAGTCTTGCCGTCTTTGTCCCCGGCGAGGCTCCCCGCTTCGTTCCCATCGGGCAGGAGCCACCCGAGTTCGGGTTCGGCGAAGTGGCTGTCGAAGGGGTGAGGGATTCGGACGGCGATGGGTACTTCTCGTCAATCGAGGTAGCCGCCCGGCCCGTCGTTTCCTCGGGTTCGTACGCGGGGTCGTTGGAAGTGATGGCAAGACCAGTGGGGTTCGGCTGGGGTCAGTGGGTTTCCGTGGGGGGTCTTGGGGAACTTGTTATCGCTTCTGGTGAGGGAACTCTGTACCGACTCCCTCTGGATGTGCAGCCTGACAGCCTTGAGCCCGTTTCTTGGGAGCTGCGGCTGGATCTTTACGCGGACATAGGGGGGATCGATTCCTTGGTCGCAACTGCCGAGGCAGGTTCCTTCCCTGGCAGCGGCCTGGATTCGGTGGCTGTCGAGGGTGCCTACTGGGATAGTTCCTCGGCGCCTCCTGAGCCTCAAATGGGTCTTGGGATATGGCCATCTGTCGGTGCCGGGCCCTTCGAAGTGACGTGGGGTGACAGCACAGCGGATCCGGTTGTGGTGGAGGTGTTCGATTCCGAAGGCAGGCTGGTTTGGCGGGCAACGTTCCCGGGCACCGACGGTAAGGGCCGCTGGCATGGATGCGATCAAGCAGGGCGGCCGGTTGACCCTGGGATCTACCATTGGCGCATACAGGGTCTCGGGCGGAGGGTCTCAGGGAGGGTGGCCGTGGCTCCGTGAGTCTGGGGTTTCCGTGTGGGGCTGAAGGGGCCCCGGCGCTATGGCAGACAGAGCTTCGGGACGTGGATCGGGTGAGCCAGGGCAGCAGAAGCGGGTGTAAGGATCCGCGGCTGCCTAAGACATGAAGGAGGGGTTGCCGGTCAGGCAACCCCTCCTTCTGCTTCACGCAAGATGCTCACTTTGATGATGGGCTGCTACTTGCCCTTCATCTGGACCAGCTTGTCCACGACCGACGGATCGGCCAGGGTCGTTGTGTCGCCGATGTCCTTGTACTCGCCCGCAGCGATCTTCCGCAGAATCCGCCGCATTATCTTACCGCTACGCGTCTTGGGCAGTGTCGGCGCCCAGTGGATCACGTCGGGCGTGGCAATCGGGCCTATCTCCTTACGTACGTGCTTCTTCAGCTCCTCCTTCAGCTCGTCGGTATATTCCTCGCCCGCATTCAGCGTCACGTACGCGTAGATTCCCTCACCCTTGATCTCGTGCGGGAAGCCCACCACGGCGGCCTCGGCAACCTTAGGATGCGATACCAGGGCGCTCTCGACCTCGGCGGTTCCCATCCTATGGCCCGAGACGTTGATCACATCGTCCACGCGCCCGGTGATCCAGTAGTAACCGTCTTCGTCGTGGCGGCAGCCGT
>CAYMBA010000003.1:15129-48108 GCA_964388535.1 uncultured bacterium
CGTCACCAGTGAAGTAGTAGCCCTTGTACATACTGAAGTAGGTTTCCTTGAATCTCTCGTGGGCTCCGTAGACCGTTCTCATCATGCCGGGCCAGGGGAACTTCATCACGAGCACACCGCTGCACGGACCCTCCAGCTCCTTGCCGTTTTCGTCCAGTACCGCAGGCTGAACGCCGAAATAGGGCAGGGTGGCGCTTCCTGGCTTCAGGGGATGCGACCCTGGAAGCGGTGTGATCAGGATGCCACCGGTCTCGGTCTGCCACCACGTATCCACTATGGGGCAGCGGCCTTCGCCCACGACCTCGTAGTACCAGCGCCAGGCTTCGGGGTTGATCGGCTCGCCAACCGTTCCCAGTACCCTCAGCGAAGCGCGGCTGCGCTTCTTTACGTGCTCCTCGCCCTGCGCCGCAATCGCGCGAATAGCTGTCGGAGCGGTGTAGAAGATGGTCACCTTGTACTTGTCCACCACATCCCAGAACCTTCCCGCGTCGGGATAGGTCGGGATTCCCTCGAACATGACCGATGTGGCACCCGCACAGAGGGGACCGTACACGATATAGGAATGTCCGGTGACCCAGCCGATGTCTGCAGTGCACCAGTAGACGTCGCCCTCATGGTAGTCGAAGATGTGCTTGAAGGTGTGCGTTGTGTATATCATGTAGCCGCCTGTAGTGTGAAGCACACCCTTGGGCTTCCCCGTGGAACCCGATGTGTAGAGGATGAAGAGAGGATCCTCAGCGTCCATCCACTCTACCGGGCACTCAGGAGAAGCCTTGGCCATCTCTTCGTGCCACCAGACGTCGCGGCCTTCCTTCATCTCGACCTTGAAATCGTCCTTCATCCGCTTATACACGATGCATGTCTCGATAGGATTACCCTTCTCAGCCGCGATTCTCATGGCCTCGTCGGCATTCTGCTTCAGAGGTACGGCCTTGGCGCCACGGAAGACTCCGTCGGTGGTGATCAAGATCTTGCACTTTGAGTCGAGAATCCTGTCGGCGAGCGAGTCGGCGCTGAAGCCTCCGAAGACGACAGAGTGGATTGCGCCGATTCGCGCACAAGCCAGCATCGCTATGGGCAACTCGAGCACCATGGGCATGTAGATCGAGACGCGGTCGCCCTTCTTCACGCCCTTGCTCTTCAGGACATTCGCGAACTTGGACACTTGCTCGTGGAGTTCCCGGTACGTGATCTTCCTGTCCTCGCCGGGTTCGTTGCCTTCCCAGTAGAACGCGATTTGATCGCCTCTCTTCTCGAGGTGGCGGTCCAGAGCGTTGTAGCAGATGTTCGTCTTACCGCCCTTGAACCATTCGATCTTGATATCCTTATCGAAGTCCCACGTGAGAACCTTGTCCCACTTCTTCTCCCAGTGGAACTCCTCGGCAACCTCGGACCAGAACCCTTCGGGATCCTCAACGGAGCGCTTATACATCTCTCGGTACTGGTCCATGCTCTTGATCCAAGCCTTCTCGCTCCACTCTGGCTTGGGGTTGTACACCTCTGCCATCTCTCCTGCCTCCCACGAATGCTACCTTTCGACCATCCTGCGCCGGCGCTTCCGGCGCTCCCAACTCTCTATGGACGGGCCCGTTCCCACCGCCGGATTGGGAATCCGCCCCGCGGCGCCGCGCGGGCTTGCGGTTGGCGGATCCTGGGGTTCCTCGAAGGCGCTACAAGACCGTCCCCGGCCGCAAGGACCGGATGAAGCCGACGCTTCCGACGCAGCGGGACTCTGACCCGATCGAGAACACCCTCGGGAAAGAAGGTACCCATCCGGGAAACACAAGGCAACGAGCCTACCCGAGGGCGCCCGAAGGGTCAACCTCAGGATGTAGCTTGCGAGATCCGGCCCTGGTCGCCCCGAGGGGTCAGCCCGTGCGCTCGAATAGCGCGAAGAGCCAGTACGGCCGCGTGCGACTCAGGATCCGATTGAGCGCGGTGGCGGCCAGCCCAATCAGGGTCCTTCTCTGCTGTGGAAACCGGGTGTTCCCGCAGCTGGGGCACATCGTCGTGCGTCCCGGCGGGAGCCGGTACCACATCTTGCCCGGGCCCTGCTTGATCCTGAGCAGCCATGGGGCATAGGTACGCATCGGCGGTCCCCCCTCTGCGCTCATTCGCACTCGATACCCAGGGAAGAGGGCAGCCAAGGAATCGAGTGTGAAGGAGCGCATGTGGTGCGATGCGTTGAAGATGGTGCCACATACTGGGCAGCGGATGTCGTTCACATGGATGTTTTCCCTGTTTGGAATCGTGATCAGAAGGAATCTCGGCCTGAGCCGGAGCATCTCTGCTACAGACGCCTGAAGGTCGTCCTCCGTCAGGTGCTCGAGGACTTCACTGCTGAGAAGCAGGTCGACAGAGCCGCTCCCGAACGGAAGCATCGTGGCAGAGGCGCACACCTTGGGGGTTCGTACGTAGGATAGGGCTGTGAGGCTCCAGTCGCAGCCAATCACTTCGAAATGTTTCGCCAGACCGTTGGTGAGCACCCCGGTTCCGCAGCCGACATCCAGGACCGTTCGGACCCCTTCGGGGATCATCTCGACCAAGCGGTCGATCTTCCGGAGAAGTTCGGGGCTGGCCTCGGGCACTCCCCAGCTGTCGGGAAGCTCATAGAATGCTCTTTCCTTGGCCGGTCCCTTCTGTCCCTCGCCTCCACCCATAAAGCGGCCTCCACACAGCAGCCGTCCGGCTCGATGCCCCAAGTGGGCGCAAGGCTTCCTGCTGAGCGGGTTCCTCCCGGCCAGCCGCTGGCTTTGCCGAAGGACCAACCGGGGTCGCGGTGATGGATCCGGGAACGTTGCCGCCACGGGGGCAAGGGGGATAGTATGGTCGGATTGCCCATCTGGCCAAGAGCAAATGGAAAGAGCATTGGCCCCGGGGAGACATTCCGGACGCCTCTGGTGCAAATGGAGGTTCGGACCGTTTTCGGGGAGATCGAGATGACAGAGAGGACATGGAAAGGGTCGCTGAGGCTGGGGGGCGAGGAGCTTCATCTTGAGGTCGGGAGCGTGGCACCCCAGGCAATGGGTTCGGTGCTTCTGCGTCACGGCAAACTCGTTCTCCTGGTGACAGCTACGGCCAGGGGTGAGCCCTCGGCCGGCCTCTCTTTTGTTCCGCTCACAGTCGAGTACCGGGAGAAGCTGGCTGCGGCCGGGAGAATCCCGGGCAGCTTCTTGCGCAGGGAGGGGCGGGCAGCCGCGCACGAGGTGCTGGCCTCGAGGATTGTGGATCGCAGCACGAGGCCTGCATTTCCCTCCTTTTTCCGAAACGAGGTCCAGGTCCTTGCCACCGTGCACAGCTTCGACCCAGAGGGCGATCCGGAGGTGCTGGCGGTCACGGGTGCCTCGGCGGCGCTGCACGTCTCTGCGATTCCCTGGGACGGGCCTGTAGCCGGCGTGAGGGTGATCCTCGTCGATGGAGAACTGCGGACCTTCCCTTCCCGGAGCGAGCGGGATGAGGCGCAGCTGGACCTGGTTGTCTCGGTCAGTAGAGCGGGCGTCGTCATGGTGGAAGGCGGTGCCAAGGAGGCGAGTGAGTCTCAGGTTCTCGAGGCCCTTGAGGCTGCGGAGGAAGCCGCCCGTCCCCTGTTGGATCTCCAGGACCGGCTGAGGGCTGAAGTGGGGCAGGAGAAATGGGAAATTGACGAACCAGACGCTAGCGAAGAGGAGACCGAGGCGGCCAGAAGGGTCCTGGCCGAATGGGTCCAGAGGATCTTCGCACAGCCGGGCAAAGCGGAGAGGCGGGCCCTCATGGATGAGGCCGTGGCGGAGGCGGCCGCAGCGGTTGAGGCGCTCAGGTCGCGAGCCGCAGATCAGGAAGGGGATCTCGAGGCGGAGCAAGTGTCCCCAGAGGAGGGGACACCTGCGCCGGGCAGTGGTGGGGATGCAGAGGAGGGGACTGGGAGACTTGGCGCCGAGGAGGTAGGAGCGAGGGTTCTCAAGGAGTTGATCCGCGAGCAGACCCTTGGGGGCCGGCGACTAGACGGGCGGGGTCCCCGAGATATTAGGTCCATCTACGCGCGAACAGGTGTTCTCCCGGCTGCCCACGGGTCCAGTTTCTTTGCCCGGGGCGAAACCCAGGCTATGGTCACCTGCACCCTCGGGACTACGAGTGACGAGCAGCTGATCGAGGACCTCTATGGTCTGCACAAAGAGCGTTTCCTTGTGCACTACAACTTTCCCCCTTACTCCGTCGGAGAGGTTCGTCCCTTGAGGGCCCCAGGCCGGCGCGAGATAGGCCACGGGCATCTGGCAAGGAGGGCATTGCTGCCCGTCCTGCCCGACCCCGATACCTTCCCGTACGCGATCCGCCTGGAGTCGGAGATAACCTCTTCCAATGGGTCGTCTTCGATGGCCACCGTCTGTGGGGGCTCTTTGGCCCTGATGGACGCTGGCGTACCTGTGGCGGCGCCCGTCGCGGGAGTCGCCATGGGGCTCATAGTTGATGGCGATAGGTACGTCATCCTTTCTGACATACTCGGCGACGAGGATCACCTGGGAGACATGGACTTCAAGGTTGCCGGTACCAGCCGGGGGGTCACAGCCGTACAGATGGACAACAAGGTGGGATCACTGCCTCGGGAAATCATGGAACGGGCGCTTGAACAGGCGCGGGAAGCAAGGCTGTTCATCCTCTCAAAGATGGCGGAGGTTCGAGAGAAGCCGCGCCCCGAGGTCCCGCCGCATGCACCCCGAGTCATCCTGCATCGCATTCGGCCGGAGCGGATCCGCGACCTCATCGGGCCAGGGGGCAGGCACATACAGAGCCTCGAGGCGGACACGGGTGTGAAGCTGGAGGTGGAGGAAGACGGCCGTGTCGTTGTCTACGGCGAGCCCGGGGCGAAGGTGCAAGAGGCCGAGCGTCGGATTCGGCATCTGACGGGCGAGCCCAGGATTGGTGGTATCTACAGAGGCTACGTCACGGGCATCACAGAGTTCGGCTGCTTCGTGGAGCTCTTCCACGGCATAGAGGGCATGGTGCACATTTCGGAGCTCGTGAAGGGGCGGGTCAGAAGGGTTGCCGATGTGGCCGAGGTTGGAACCGAGATGATCGTCAAGGTTACGGGAGTGACCAGGGACGGGAAGATTCAGCTCTCCAGGAAAGAGGCGCTGGATGCCGGCGCTGATGACGTGGAGAACTAGCCCGGTCCATCAGATCGGGCCAGTAAGGGGGGGGTTGTGTCGCAGCCACTTCTGGAACTGGTAGACCTGCATGTGTCGGTAGAAGGCAAGCGTTTGCTCCACGGCGTGGACCTGGCCATTCGCCCGGGCGAGGTACACGTCATATTTGGGCCCAACGGATCGGGCAAATCGACACTCATCCACACGATAATGGGTTTGCCCGCCTATAAGGTGGAGCGCGGAGACATACGCTTCGAGGGGCGGTCGATTCTGCAAATGGCAGTCGATGAGAGGGCCCGCCTCGGCATTGGCCTTTCTTTCCAGAATCCACCGGTAGTCTCCGGAGTGAGCCTGGGCACCTTGTTGAAGGTGATGGGAGCAGGGGGTGAAGTTCTGGAGCGCTACGCGGAGGAGCTGAGAATGGACGCGCATCTGGAACGTGGTCTCAACGCTGGCTTCTCCGGGGGTGAGATGAAGCGCTCAGAGCTGCTTCAACTGATGGTTCAGCAGCCGAAGCTGGTGCTTCTGGATGAGCCGGAGTCTGGGGTCGACATAGACAGTATTGGCCTTCTCTCGGGGGTGATGCGAACGCTTTTCGAGAGGCATCTGCCAATACGCGAGCGGAGGCGATCGGGAATCGTCGTTACCCACACGGGCACCATTCTTGAACGGCTCAATGCAGATCGAGGCTATGTGCTCATCGGTGGGAAGATCATGTGTTCTGGTCCGCCACTTGAGATCCTCTCCACACTCAAGAGAGAGGGCTTTCACCGTTGCATCCTGGAGTGGCGACGGGAGCAAGGGGCTGAGGCCCCGGCGGGCGAAAGCGGGGGTGGGGCATGAAGGAGCCAGAAACGAGAGATAGCGGCGCCGAAGTGATCGGAAAGGATGACCTGCGAAGGGTGGGTTACGACCCCACGGGGGAAACGCCGCGCTCCGGGAGCTTCCTCCTTGAGGATGACACGGCTGGTGTGGAGGAGACCCGCACCGACCCGCTGACGATGATCTCGATGGATGAAGCCCGGGCCATGGAGCCGTGGGTGAGGGATCTTGAGTTCTCAGTGGTGGACAGGGAGGCTTCGGAGCACTCAAGGATTGTGGCTGCACAGGAGGATCCGCCGGGTCTCTTCATCCACGTCCGGGAGGGCGAGCGCATCGAGATACCTGCTCAGTCGTGCTTTCTGCTCAAGCGGAATAGGTATGACCAGATGTTGCACAACCTGATTGTGATCGAGAAAGGCGCTTCCCTAGACGTGATCAGCGGTTGTACTTCGGCTTCCTATAAGAACGAGGGTAGACATGTCTCTGTCACAGAGATCATCGTCCGCGAGGGTGGATCCCTCACCTATACGATGGTTCACGACTGGTCCCCAGAGATCGAGGTTTTTCCGGTTACCGGCGTCTTGGTCGAAGAGGGAGGAACGTTCATTTCCAACTACATCGTCCTGACGCGGGTGAAGAAGGTTGTCTCGGATCCGTTGGTCCACTTGGGTAGCCGTGCCACCGGGCGACTTGCCTCTATTGTGTATGCCCGCAGTGGCTCCTTCCTGGATCTTGGGGGACGCTTGATCCTTTCTGGTGAAGGCTCCGCCGGTGAGATACTCAGCAGGGTCGTGACGGAGAAGAGTCGGGTCATTTCGCGGGGATACATAGAGGGGGCTGCCAAGGCTACGAGAGGCCACATGGAGTGCAACGGGATCCTTCTGGATGAAGAGTCGTCTGTTCATGCCGTCCCCGAGCTCAATGCGACTTTCCCGGAGACGGAGCTCTCTCATGAAGCAGCAGTGGGGAGGATCGCAGGGGAGCAGATCCACTATCTGATGGCCAGGGGCCTTAGCGAGGAAGAAGCCCGGGCGCTGATCATCAGGGGTTTTCTGGATATCAAGATCAAGGGGTTGCCTGCGGAGCTTCAGGCCGTGATAGGGGAAATGATAGAGCAGGCGACCTCCGGCGAGGCCATCTAACCTCCATGGCCGATCTGCCCTGTCTCGCAATAGTACCGGGATCCGGCTCTTCCTGTGTGGCTACAAGCCAGCCAGGACAAGCAGCCCCGTGATGCGGCCGGGAACATGAGCAAGGGGATCAAGGGCTCGCACGGGCCGAGCACGAAGATCACGAACAACACCCAGGGTGTAATAGAGCTCGATTCCGACTCGTGCACGTGCGCGTGTTCGCCATCGTGAGTGTGTTCGTGGGCGTGCATGATCCCACCAGGGGCACATGGAGGTGCGTGTGAGGCCTGTTCTTCCACGCCCGGCGCAGTCCCCAGGCAGCGTAAAGGAGTCCGAGTCCTGTCAGAAGCCAGGCTGCGAGGTTGCCCCTGGTGGACTCAACGGATTCTAGCTTCGAGACAGCGATCCCCGCTGCGATTCCAATGGCCCCCAGCACGACTGAGCTCAGCACGTGCCCTATGCCACAGAGCAGTGTGATCCAAAGTGTCTTCCGCTGGGACCACTGCCTTGCCTTGGCCATCATGACGAAGGGGAGGTAGTGGTCGGGTCCGGCGAGCGTGTGGATGAAGCCGATGGTGGCTGCGGTCCACATGAGAAGGAGTATGCTTTGGTCCAAGTTCGGTACCTCCTGCAGCGTTTGGAGCCGTGCCTGCAACTACTCAGGGCCGGTGCGGGCCTCCCGCACCGGCCCTGAACAACGAAGGATTGCCATGCAATGCTAGTGTACGTGGACCAAGGGCCTCGAGGCTACCCCTCTGTCCGATTCGAGCCGGAGCAGATAGACACCCGCCGGAAGCCCTGGGCCGGATTCGGGCTCGATTGCGACAGCGACCCTGCCTGAGCCGTCTACATGCTGAAGCGCCTGTTCCCAGACCACCCTGCCCTGCGGATCGATGAGCCTCAGCAGAGATGTCGTGTTCGCAGGCAAGGTCACACGGGCCTGAATCGTTTCCCTCCAGGGGTTCGGACCCGCCTCAAGGCTGATCCGTGTTGGACCTCCTGTACTGGGGACAACCGCCTGCGACCACCAGGGCGTGCAGGCGTACAACCCCTCATCGGTGCCTGCATACAGCAGGGCGGTTTCCGGAGCGCCAAGCGGGTCAAAGGCCAGCGTGTTCACTTGCAGCCCCTCTATCCCTTCGTTCATGTAGCCGAGGAAGGTCCCCCCGTAGGTGAACGCGAGGACACCGTCTTCCTCGGTTCCTACGTACAGAACCCGCACAGGACCTTCTTCCATTGGGTGCTGGGCCATGCACGTGGGGCTAGGGACCCATTCCAGCAAGTCCCACGTGTAGCCCCCGTCCCGGCTCACGCAGACGCAGTCCGAATAGCTTCCCATTCCAGCCACTGCAAAGACCCATTCGTATGGCGGGTCGTCAAACGGGATCCCTGACTGAATCGCGTGTACCGGCAGCCCAGGGAACCCTTCCACGGCGCTCCAGTGGGCGCCGTGGTCGTGGCTCACGAAGAGTCCGCCTTCAGTACCGGCAAGCATCATCTCGGGATCGTGAGGGTGGAACCAGATGGAGAGCACGGGGTTCGGCAGTGTCTCTTCTCCTAGATGAGTCCAGTCCTGCATGTCGAAGGTGACGAATAGTCCGGCGTCGCAGCCACAATAGAACTCACCCTGCATCATCGGATGCTCTTCGATGAACCGGGGGGACTCGAACCAGGCCTCGATATCCCACTCCTGAGATGTTCCTACCCACCGGTAGATACCGTCAGACTCGGTGCCATCGCCGAGTGCGGCGTATATCTCCTTCAGCCTATTGTGCGTAGCCCAAAGCACGGAGGAAACTCCGTCAGCGATTACGAGATCGACACCGCCGTCTCCCTCGAAGTCGGCGGCTGCTACCGCTGAGGGCCCGAGGAGGTCGGTGGCGACCACGTTGCGATCCCAAGCGCCACCTGCCCACGGGTGCCTGTACCACACAGCCCCCGAATGCTGAGTGCTCACCAGGCAGATATCGGTCTTGCCGTCGCCGTCGACGTCTCCGCCATCGATGGAGCAGACCCCGGTTTCCTCTTCATCCAGCACCAAGTAGGGCCATGAGTTGAAGGGGTGATCGGGATTCTCATAGTAGATGACGGTTCCGGCTTGAGGCGAACCGGCCGCCAGGTCCGGAAGCCCGTCGCCGTTGATCTCACCTGCCCAAAGTACCTCCACTCCCGGTTGGGAATGCGTCACCACGTGTGGCATCCAGAAGTCTGGTCCCGGCCCCATCTGTTCATAGAGAACGATGGATCCCAGATCCGGATAGCAGACCGCAAGGTCAGCCACACCATCGCCGGTGAAATCGAGGGCTTCCATCCTTGCCGGCACGGCGGCGTTCTCGATGATGTGCATCTGCCATTCGCCCGTCTCGGGATCTTCAGGCGCCTCGAACCAGCCCACCACTCCAGCTCCGGCATCCGAGAAAGCCACGTCGGGGCCGTTTAGGCCGTCGAACTGAGCTGCCGAGACTGCTACGGGTTCGGGAATCGCCCCGATCGTGTGCCTCTCCCAAGCGGGTCGGCCGTCAGGTCCCGGGTCGGCCTCGTACCAGACGATGAGGCCGTCACCGTTCAGCGCGGCCACTATGTCCATGAGCCCGTCTTCGTTTATGTCGCAGAGCGCGATGTCCGCAGCGGCTAAGGCTTCGGTGTCGATAGAGTGGATCGTCCAGAAGGTCTCGTCGCCCGGATTCTCGATCCAGCAAACCGCCGGACAGCCCTCTACGGGCTGCAGCGCAGCCACCAGATCCATGTCACCGTCGAAGTCAAGATCGAAGGCTTCCAGGTCGCAGACCGCCAGGAGGGTCTCAGTGAAGAGCGGCACTTGGATCCAATTGACAGCCCCGTAGTAGAACGCTACGTCCATTCCCGCGAGGCCGCTCAGGTAGGGATCCATCACTGTCCAGTCGCCGGAGTACGGTCCGGAGCCTCGCAGGATGTAGTCCTCAGTCCCAACGTAGTACGTTCCGCCCCACCACGGCTGCTCCGTGTCGAAGCCAATCGAGCGGATCTCGTGTTCTTCCCCATCGAGGGGCAGTTCCGTCCATTCTGCCTCCGGGGCACCGAGAGGCAAGAGCAGAAGCGCAACTACCGACGAAACCGCCAGAGTAGCAACCCACCTCGAAGGCTTCATTCGCGTCACCCCCTTCTACTTGACGACCACTACCTTGGCGGAGTGCGCCCCATTCTCCGCCGTCAAGACCAACTGGTATGCGCCGGCCTCGAGCCCGCCAAGGACCCCCGAGAGATCGACCTCTCGCTGGGCTCCCCGCAGCGGCGCCTCGAGGTCCAATGCAGCCCGGATCCTTCCGCTGGCCTCTACCACAAAGATATGAGCGTTGCCTTTGAACGTGAAGCTTCCGAGGATCATGCCGTACTCCGTCCTGACAACGGGTGGGATTGAAAGCCCGACGCCAGAGATCTCCGGCCAAGGCGTTCCGGCCGTCGCCGGATCAGCACGGTAGGCGCGGATGTCCGTCCCAGTGCCGCAGACCACCAGCGTTCCGGCGTGCCCAAGCACGGGGCCACCCAGATTGACGTTGTAGATGCTCTCGGACCAGAGCATTTCCAGATCTGCTGAGAACGCGTAGAGCTTGCCGTGGCTGGAGCCGCCATTGGTTACGTAGACCCTTCCGTCGGCACTCACCGCCATCCGCGGCTTGAACACCGCATCGTGTTCCAGGGGATCGCTGCTTGCGAGCAGCTCGCCGGTCTCAGGGTCCAGACGGACGAGTTCATAGTCGCGCGAGTAGGCGTAGATGCTCCCATCGGGCCCAACCCCGAAGGTGCCAAACGGCAGATACGGTAGCGGGAAACGCCACTTCTCCACCAGATCCTCTCCGGTGTCTTCCAGTGCGGCCAAATAGTCCGTCGAGGGGTTGTTTTGGGAGCGAGGCGCGAAGATGGTCCCCCCTGGGCTGCAGAAGGGGCCCAGCTGCTGAACCAGACCGCCAGCAATGGGCTCGCTCGAGTACAGTCGCTCGCCCGTCTCAAGGTCGGAGGCAGTAATGATCGGCCCCGAGCCGCTTGCCTCCCATACATAGACTTTGCCGTTGCACACTGCGGCCTGCTGACCGTCGCTGGAAGGGGCAGACCTCGAGACCTCCCAGACGGTGCTGCCGTCCGTGCACTCGATCCGCACGAGCGAGTGCAGGTTGCCGACGATCAGGTCTCCATCGGGAGCGAAGGCGAGGCTTTCGGTAGAACCCTCGTCTATCAGGCTCTCAGAACGCCAGAGTATGGAGCCGTCTCGCGCATCCAGGGCATAGAGGTAGTCCGGGTTCGTGTTGCCCGAGCGCGTGGCATAGACCCGACCATCCCGGATGGCTGAGACCCTGCTTCTCCAAGACGTGCCGGGGAAGTCATATGGAAGTTGCACAGCCCAGAGCTCTTCCCCAGTGTCCAGATGCTGCGCGACGACCCAAGTGCCCGTGGGGATGTCGAAGCTCTCTATGCGGCTCGACACCAGGATTGTCTCTTTGCAAACGGCCTGCTGGGCAACGATCGCGGGGCGGCCACCTTGCCACGACAGTGTTGCTTCGGGTGGCCCGTACTGGGAAGACAGTCCGCACCGCTCGCTTCGCCCCCCCGCGCCAGTGTTCCAGCCCGGGTTAGCGCTCGCCGTCAGGGCAACCCAAGCCGCGAGCATTGCCGCCAAGGCTGCAGGCCTCCCGGTGGCCGAAAGGGCAAAGGAGCTTGTGGCCTGCTCGTTACGGCACGGGGTGCGGACAGTCGCATGGGGTGGGGAGCGGTGCCGCTTCATGATGCCACTCCTTTGCGGGGCGATCCTAGCGGGAACCTGCAATGATATTGTCCCACTTGTGGTTTCGAATCGCAAGTTGTGGCTGTTACGGTCTTCTGGCAGTGTGTGCGGCAATTTCGGCGCTACGGTGCGCAATGCACCGCATTGTGTTGGGTGGTCTTGTTTGAACCCGCTTGTGCGGGGCGTGCCCCCTGGTGCGCACCGGGTGCGACTTGGGAGCCCTTGCGATGGTGTTTCCCGGTTTGGGCAAGGCGGCACTTCTTCTCCTCGGCGGCTTTGGCTGCGGGGTGGTCAATGCGCTTGCCGGGGGTGGCAGCTTCCTGAGCCTGCCGGTCCTCCTCTACTTGGGCCTGCCTCCTCAGGTGGCCAACGCCACAAACCGCCTCTCGATACTCCTGCAGGTTGGATCGGGGCTTCTAACTTACCACGCCAGCGGTGTGCGGCCATGGCGCAGGCTGATCGCTTTCCTTCCTCCAGCGATTCTGGGTGTGGTGCCGGGGGCGCTCCTGGCAGCGCATCTTGAGCCGAGCGCTTTCAGGGTGGTCTCGGCCCTGTTGCTCGTGGGCATGGCAGCGACCGTGTTTGTCAAGAGAAGCGGCTGGAGCAGGGCCCGATCCGAGCCCCGGGCACTCGGGCCGAAGTGGCTGGTAGCGCTCTTTCTCCTGGGTTTCTACGGCGGGTTCCTCCAAGCCGGCGTGGGAACCCTGCTTCTGGGACTACTGGTAGTGGGTGCGGGCTTGGGAGTGGTCGAGGCCAATGCCGTCAAGTTCGGTATCATCGGCAGCTTTACCGCAGTTGCCTTGTTCGTCTTCGGCCTGGCGGGACAAGTGGCCGTAGTCCCCGGTCTCCTTCTGGCTGCTGGATCTATGGCAGGGGGCGCTGTCGGGGCCAGGCTAGTCGTTTCCCGCGGGACCTCCTGGGTGCGTGTGGTCGTCGTGCTTTCTGCCGTCGCGGCTGCGCTCAAGATGCTCATCGGCTTCTGAGAAGCCGGCCGAGACGATCGGGCCTAGAACTCGATCTTCTTCGGCGTTCGAGGGAACGGGATGACGTCGCGTACGTTCGAGAGCCCAGTGACATAAGCCACCGTTCGGTCGAACCCGAGGCCGAAGCCTGCATGGGGCACAGTGCCATACTTGCGCAGGTCTCGATACCACCAGTAGTGCTCCTTCTCCAACCCCATCTCTTCAATCCGCTCGTCAAGGACCTCAAGCCGGTCCTCGCGCTGGCTCCCTCCTACTATTTCTCCGATGCCAGGTGCCAGGACGTCCATTGCGGCCACTGTTTTGCTATCGTCGTTCAGCTTCATGTAGAAGGCCTTTATCTTCCTTGGAAAGTCGAAGACGACTACAGGCCTCCCGAAGTACTCTTCCGCCAGGTAGCGTTCATGCTCGGTCTGTAGGTCGATACCCCACGCCACCGGGAATTCGAAGTCCCTGCCCGACTTCTCCAGGATGGATATGGCCTCTGTGTAGGTGATCCGCTCGAAACTGGCTTCGATGAAGTCCTCGAGGCGCCTGCGGCAGTCTGGGTGGATTCTCTTCTCGAAGAAGGCCATGTCGTCGGGTCGTTCCTCCAGGACGGCTCTGAATATGTATTTCAGAAGGTCCTCGGCAAGATCCGCGTCGTCGTGCAGGTCGGCGAATGCAACCTCGGGTTCCACCATCCAGAACTCCGAGAGATGCCTGCTCGTGTTGGAATCTTCGGCCCTGAACGTCGGCCCGAAGGTGTAAACCTTGGTGAGAGCCAGGCAATAGGACTCCACGTTCAACTGGCCCGAGACGGTCAAGAACGCCTCGCGCCCGAAGTAGTCCTGGCTGAAGTCCACACTTCCGTCTTCCAGGCGAGGTATGTTGACCAGGTCCAGCGTCGAGACTCGAAATACCTCTCCAGCTCCTTCTGCGTCGTGAGGTGTGATTATGGGCGTGTGGATCCAGAGGAAACCGTTCTCGTGGAAGTATCTGTGGATAGCAACTGCCAAGGTGTGTCGCACCCTGGCTACGGCCCCGAAGGTGTTAGTGCGAGGCCGCAGGTGCGCGACGGTGCGGAGGTACTCGAAAGTGTGCCGCTTTGGTGGTACCGGATAGGTGTCTGGGTCTTGAACCCACCCAACCACAGTCACACGCTCGGCCTGCAGCTCGACCCGCTGCCCCTTGCCCTGCGACTCGACCAGGCGGCCTTCGGCCTCCAGGGAGCAACCCGAGGTGATCCTGAGGACCTCGTCCTCGTAATTCGGCAGATCCTTACCTGCGACTATCTGGATGGGCTCGAAGCAAGACCCATCGCTGAGATGTATGAAGGAGAAACCTGCCTTCGAGTCCCTTCTGGTGCGTACCCAGCCGCGCACGGTTATGCGCGACCCCGTCTCTACTCGGCCCGAAAGGGCCTCGGAGACAGAAACCACGGCGCTCATCTTCGCCTCCGAAGACAATCGGTCTGCCAAAGGGATTACCTATCTGGGCCACCGGTCGCACTCAGTGCCGGCGGCAAGGGCGGCTCCTCTCCCTCCCTCTTGGCCTGACGGATCGTGACCCATTCGTCCTCCTGAATCGTTGCACGCCCTACCGGAGTGTATTGGGTTCGGGAGTTGTACGTCCAGCCGAGCGCCTCAGAGTCTCCTCCTCCGACGGTGGTGATGAAGTGACGGTTACTCAGCCTGCCAATGGCGTCCAAACTTGCACCGGGCTGATCCCGGTCGCCTGCTGCCGGGTCGAACGGGACCCATCCGTAGCCGGGCAGGAACACCTGGGCCCAGCGGTGATGGACTCTGTCGACCGCCGCGCCCTTTCGTGTGACCGTGCAGCCGGCCTGGTAGCGGGCAGGAAGCCCGTTCGCCCTGCATAGAGCGATGAAAAGGAACGTGTACTCGGAGCAGGAACCCGTGCCCCTGCGGATCAGGGTCTCCGCTGTGTCCCAGCCGCCCGTCAGTTCGTACTCCATGTGTGCTCGTACCCAGTCGAAGATGTTCAGTGCAAGGAGGTATGCGTTCACGTCTCCTGCCCCTGCTTCCCTCGCTGCCTGCTTCACTACTTGGGATCCAAGGCAGAGGCGCGAGCCGTCTGCCGTATACTGCTCAAGGAGATCCGCAGGGATCTCATCGATCCGACCTGCTGACTGGGGAAACAGCACCCACTCCGCGTTGGCTATCGAGAGTTCCATTGTGTAGCCCACCTCGAAGACCTCCCCCGGCAGCAGTGAGGCGCGCTCAAACACCGCGACCCCCTGACCCCAGCGGTCTTGCACAATCTTCGCGGGCTCTGGGTCGAAGACCGGCCCGGTATGGCTCATTTGGTTTGGGAGGTCGTCGGGCGGGATGGCTACAAATACCTTGATGTCCCGGGCTTCGCCCGGCCCTGAGCATGAGAGGCGTACCCTGTAGCGCACCCAGGTCTTCCTCCAGTCCCACAAGCGCGGACCCGAGAGGTCCCGTGGGGCGCATTCGTATAGGAGACCTGTCTCGAAGTCGGCGACCCACAATCTGTTGCCTGCGGCCACGAGTCCGCACGGCTGCGGGCCGGGGCTCCGGAAACCGGTCAGGAGGCGGCCTGAGGAGGGGTCGAGGCAGTAGATCCGACTCCGTCCCGGCTGGGCCACCCACAGCAGATGGCCGTCGAAGGAGAGCGCTCCCGGATCAGGCCAAGGGGCATCGAGTATGCGAGCAATGGCCCCGTCGTCTCGCGTGAGCATCTTTATGGTGCCGTCCGCGGGGTCGCAGATCCACACACCCGAGTCGCTTGGGCTTACGCCAGCGGCCTCCCCGTTTGGAGAGGGGAGGGCCAGAGGGGCAGCACCGGTCTCCGTCTCGACCGCCACGATCTGTCCTCCGTCCTGGCACGTGAAGAAGAGCAATCCATCGCTCCAGTCGAGTCCGACGGGTCTCAGACAGGGTGCTTGAAGGCTTCTGCTGGGGCGTCCCGAAAGAGGATCGAAACGGATAGCCTTCCACCGCTCCCAGTCGATGACCCACATTTCCGAGCCGTCCCACGCAAGTCCCCCTGGGGCATCGGTTGGCAGTGGCACTGTGCGCCTGAAGAGCGGGTCTGAGGCCCCTTGGGCCTGGGCACCGAGGGAGGCGGCAGAGGAGGCAGCGCCAAGCGCAGAGAGCAGGATAAGCCAACTGGCTAGGCAGGCTCCTCGTTTTCGTTTGGTCCCAAAGCACCCGCGCGCGCAACACTGTTTCAATACCCGCAGATGTTTCTGGTTGAACACGGAGGCTTTCACTTCGTCCTCCTCCTTGAGCGCTCCTATGTTGAGCAGACACCTGCCTGTGCTGCCGGTGGTCCGCGGATGAGCCTATAGGAGAGGCGACGATGCAGCAACAGGCTCCACCTTTGGCGGGCCGACCTTGAATCCCTTTGAGACGCACAGGTAGGATCAGGGACCGGCTGGTGTATGCAGGAGGGCGCATGGCCTGGGACTACACGGAGAAGACGATAAGGCTGTTCATGGACGCAGTCTCAGGGAAGCCCGGGACACACATGGGCGAGATTGAGAATCCAGATGGCGTGGGTGAGCACGGTTCTATCGCCTGTGGAGATGCCCTGCGATTCACCTTCCGCGTTGAGAGACATCCCCAGGATCCGCGAAAGGACGTAATCGTCGAGGCTCGCTATCTAACATTCGGTTGTACGTCTGCCATTGCCGCTTCGGAGGCCCTGTGCGCCCTGATAGAGGCGGGGCGGTATACGCCAATCCAGGCTTTGGACATCAGCAACGAGGACATCGTCGAATTCCTCGGGGGATTGCCCGATGAGAAGATCCACTGCTCTGTGATGGGGGCAGAGGCCTTGCAAGCAGCGGTGTTCGACTGGGCGCGCAAGAGGGGGGTGGATCTTTCGGAGCTGGGTGTTGATATCACGCCCGAGGAGCTGAGGGGCGGTAGGATCGTCTGTGAGTGCTTTGGCCTAACCGAT
Organism: uncultured bacterium; assembly: GCA_964388535.1. Lineage (GTDB taxonomy): Bacteria > Eisenbacteria > RBG-16-71-46 > CAIMUX01 > WJJG01 > CAYMBA01. The sequence continues at coordinate 31,868 of CAYMBA010000003.1, forward strand.
AGGTACCTGGAGAGGAAGATTCGAGATCTAGGGCTTAGGAGCGTGGGCGAGATAACGAGCGCCCTTAAGGCCGGCGGCGCCTGCGGCAAGTGCAGAGACGCCCCCGGTGGGCTTCAGGACCTACTGACCTCGGTATGGGGAGAGCCTGAAGAACTGAGCGCGGTGGGCCGTGAGCAAGACCGGGGTCCCGGAGAGTCCATATCTCCGTATAAGTTCATGAAGAAGATAGAGCGGGCGATTGAGGAGCACATACGCCCTATGTTGATGAAGGATGGGGGGGATATCGAGATCATCGACATAAAGGACAATCTGGTCTATTGCAGGCTCAAGGGTGCCTGCGCTACCTGCGCAGCAGCCGAAAGGACGCTCAAGCTCGTGGTGGAGAGCGAACTGAAACAAACCGTGGACGAGCGGGTGAGGGTCATCGCTGTTTGAGGTCCGGGTGATCTATCTCGACAACAATGCTACCACGGCCGTTGCCCCGGAAGTCTTCGAGGCCATGAGGCCGTTCCTGGAGGGGGAGTACTTCAATCCGAGCTCGGCCTATTCCGCCTCTAAGGTCCCGGCGCGTGCGATTGCAGAGTCGAGGCGCATTCTCGCAGAGGCACTAGGTTGCAGCCCCGAAGAGATTGTCTTTACGAGCTGCGCAACGGAAAGCAACAATGCTGCGATACGAGGTGCTGCGGCTGCCTCTGACCGGCGACGCATCGTTACGACTGCCGTCGAGCATCCCGCCGTCCGAGAGGTCTGCCGGTCGCTCGAGCGATCGGGCTACGAGGTGAGTTGGCTGGGCGTGGATCGCCGGGGCATGCTCGACATTGCTGAATTCGTCAAGGCCCTGAGGCGGGATACACTCCTAGTGACGGTGATGCACGCCAACAACGAGACGGGTGTCGTGTTCCCCATTGCCGAGATGGCGCGCATTGTCAAAGAGACCGACGAACGAATCCTCTTTCATACGGACGCCACACAGTCCGTTGGGAAGCTACCCATCGATCTGGCGGGCGAGATGCAGCACGTAGACATGCTCTCGCTCTCGGCCCACAAGCTGCACGGCCCAAAGGGAGTAGGCGCGCTATTCGTGAGGAAGGGATCAGCATGGAGTCCTTTCATGCTGGGTGGACATCAGGAGTCGGGTCGGAGGGCCGGAACAGAGAATGTTGCAGGCATCGTAGGCCTGGGCAAGGCCGTCTCGCTTGCGGTGGCGGATCTGGAGGGGGAAAGGCAGCTGCTCGCAAGTATGAGGGATACACTCGAGGAACGCTTGCTCGCCGCTGTGCCATGGACCGAAGTCAATGGCGCAGGAGCACCTAGACTGCCCAATACACTGAATGTTTCTTTCCACTTCGTTGAGGGCGAAAGCATCCTTTACCAGCTTGATGCCGCTGGTATCTGCGCTTCCAGCGGTTCGGCTTGTACGTCTGGGTCGCTGGAGCCTTCGCATGTGCTGAGGGCTATGGGTGTTCCCGAGACCGCGATTCATGGATCGGTGCGGTTTAGCCTGAGCCGCTACAACAAGCCGGAGGAGATCGAGAGGGTATCTGACGTAGTGCCCGAGATTGTGGCCCGTCTCAGGCGACTTTCCCCCTACTGGGATGCCTCGAGGAACGCCCCCAGACCAGATGCCCCGGCAGTTGGACGCAGCACTACCTGAGTACCGTCAGCCTGTTCAGGCGCCTCTTCCCTTCTGCGTGCAGCCATACGAAGTACGTCCCGGGTGCAACGGGATTCCCCTGCCAGTCGGTCAAATCCCACACCCACTCAGGCCTACCCACGATTCCCACAAACCTTCTGGAAGTGACCAGGCGGCCCAAGGCGTCGTAGATGCCAAGGGTAGCAGCGCCCTCGATTCGGGGAAGTCGTATCCTGGCAAAGGAAAGGGCTGGGTTGGGGCAGACCTCGAGCACTGTTTCTGTCCCGGCCGGCAATGGGGGAGCAGCCTGTGGATCGAGGGAGTCTGCCTGGATCCAGAGGGCCTCCAGCACGGCCATTCGGAGCCCGCTCTCGCTCATGAGGTCTACCCTGTATTGGAACCATCGATTCCCTTCGTGCCACGCACCCAGGGCGCTACCGGACTCCGCAAAAGCGCTTGCTTCGGTGCCATCCGGGCCTACGAAAGGGCTCTCGTAGAGTTCTGCTAGCGTCTGCGCGGAGCGCACCCTGACAGCAAGGCTGCATTCAGGGGCTGGGATGCTGGCTTGCCAGCCGATGGTTGCTCCGGATACAGCGGTGCCGAAGTCATGCGGGAGCGAGATCAGGGATCCGCTCATGGCCGACGCGGACACATACAGCCGCCCGTGTCCTGAAGTATCGGGCCATGAGGTGGCGACAAAGAGACGGCCCTCGCAGGTGGCCAAAGCCTCTATTTCCTCCACGTCAGGATCGAGCCCGATTTGTCCCAGGGAATGCCATACTTCGCCGCTTCGGCAGCGAAATAGCTCCGATTCCTCCGCCCCGCCGTAGAGGTCCCCTTTGTACAGGTGAATCCCGCCGCACCACCTGTTGCCGGAGAATGGAATCCACCTGGCCTGCCATTGCTCTCCATCGAAGATGAGCATGCGATTCTTTGACAGCAGCACAAGCGAGTCGCCCCAGTTGACGAAGCGCCCGAGGTTGTCGGCAGGAAGTTCTGGTACCGACAGCGTATCCCATTGGCCAGCGTGCAGGCGGTAAAGAACGTTCTGCTCGGGGGCCAGCTGGTCTGGCTGCACGTAGAGATCCCCGTGATAGACACCTGCAGCATAGATGCGGCGGAACGGATTTCCTTCACGTGGTAGCGAGAAGATGGGCGTGAAGGTGTCACACCAGTCGGTGCTTCGCCAGACGCGGCCGAGCAGGTCGGAGTCTCCCGTCGTTACGTATATGGTGTCCCCGATTGCGACCAGGTCGAAAACATGGATGGCGGTTTCAACGCTCCTTTTTGCCGTCCATCCTGTTCCATCGTACATGTACACGCAGCTGCCGTAAGTCCACCCTCCCTCAGTATCTGGTCCCGGGACATACAGTGTGTCTCCGTATGTGTAGAACCTAAGGATGCTTTCTTCTTCTGGTTCGTAGCTCAGCGAGAACTCCCATGTCCGCAGATCGAACGTCAGGATCTCAGCCCCGAGCGACACCAGTGGGTACGGTCCGGCACCGAGGAACAGTGTGTCGTGATATACGCCCAGGGCGTATATGCCCTGGTATGTCGTAGGCTCGGCAACAAAAAGCATTCGAGAGGGATCCTGAAGCGGGATCACCTCGCTTGGGACACTCTCTGGGTCGAGGCCTTCTGCCGATTCATAGTGCCCTGCAGACCAGTCTTCCTCCAGCCAGACCAGGTCCGAACTCCAAGGCGCAGGTCCATAGGCCCCAGCAAGAGCGAACAACAGACTCGCTCCTGCTCCCCAGTGCAACAGGCGGCGCATTTCCCCTCGCAGGAAGGGCTGCTTGCTTTCCGTGTTGGGTCTCGCTTCCATCATGCCGCTAAGCACTTCTTGCCGCTCTTCTCCGCCTTGTCGGTGCCCCTGGGCGCCCGGTCCAGTGACCATCTAGGGCAGTACTACGAGCCTCGTAGCTCTTATGGACCGCTCTCCCCACGGCGCCAGCCAGTAGATGCCAGGTGACTGGACTGCGGCAAGTGGGCGTCCGCCAGCCACCCGCCCCTCCGGGCTGAGAATGCGGACTGTGGCGTTCCCCAGCACCGGACTCAGGAGCTCGCCCGGTCTCGCAAGCAGGATTGCCCATCCGGAGCGGATCGCCCTTGGTTCGGGCACCCAGCTTGGGTCCACAGATGCATCTTCGAAGGCTCGGAACAGACCTGTATGGCTCACCATGGCCCACTCGCTCAGTGTGTCCCAGTCGAAGTCTGATTCGCCCCAGTATGTCAGCGTTCCGAATGCCAACTGGTCCCAGGCCCAGGTTTCCACGAACTCTTCTGCTTCCTCGTCCCACTCGAAGAGCGTGGAGTAGGGGTACAGGTTGACCGCCACTTCGTCCAGGCCGTCGAGATCGGAGTCAATGGTGAAGCACGGGTGGAGCCCGTGGTACCCAGTGACCCGCTGGATGATGTCTTCTACTTCGAAAGTGTTGTCGCCAGTGGCTCGGAGGAACTGGTAGATGTAGCCGTTTGCCCCCGAAGAGTGGCCCAAGATTGGATACAGCGCACCCGAAGGCTTGGGCCTCCCTTCAGAGGCCCAGTTGCCCCCATAAGGAACTCCGACGGGGCCGCGGTATTGAAGTTCGGTCACATACTCGAACAGAGCGTAGTCGGTCCCGTAGCCGACCATGATCTCTGTGAATCCGTCACCATCGAAATCCCCTGCGGCGGCCGGGCCGCTCGTGCCCACGGGTGCTGAGACGATGTCCGTGCACACGAAGTCGCCGGTGCTGGGGTCGAATTGGACGATCCTCGCCTCCGCCGTCCCCCCAAGCGAGCACGGGGTGAAATACACCTCAGGGTACGGGTCTCCATCGATCTCCACGGTCCGCGGGTAGAAGTACACCTTCATTCCGGGCAGGACGACGTGGCATCTCAGGGTCCAATCGGGCGCTGAAACTATGTCAAGATACCCATTGCCACCCATTCCAGGGTCGCCCCGCTGAAGGACGAGCTCCATCTGCCCGTCCAGGTCCAGGTCGGAAGCGAGCCATGCCATGCCGTAGGAGATTGGGAGGTTCCGTTGCGTGTACCACAGCCCGGCATCCACCAGGTACTCTACAACCGTGTCGTTCTGGTAGTCCCCGAAGTAGACCTTCGTGGCTTCCTGGTCGGTTAGTCCTTCCTCGCCGTCCCTATACAGGGCGAACACGTCCCCATAGGCATCGAGCGAGATCAGCGTTTCGAACTCCGCTCGGTTGCCGCCCGTTGGCACCGGGGGCGTTTGGGCATCTAGAGGGCACTCCACGGCGGGCCTAGCGGCCCACGGGGGCGGGATCGCGCCGCAATCAGGCATCGTGTTTCCTGGTGCAAGACCCGCTATGGCGATGAGGCTCAAAGCCCAGATCGGTTCGCGCGGGTATCTCATGGTGGCCCTCCACAGTGTGCGTTCCCGGGAGTAGATCCTTCCTATCCCCTGGCAATGAAGCAATCCCGCTCGAGCCGGCCCTGTGAGTGCGCGGGGAATCGACCGGGTGCTTCCGCCAGCCTGTCCGCCCGGGAACGGAGAGGCCAGATTCGGACCAGCTTTGATTGTAACCCACCGAACCGGCCGTCCGCACTTGGGTCTTGTGAAGACGATCCGCGGTCCCACATCAGTCGGCAATCCGCTTCCGGTGTGGGTTCGCTTTGGCTAGACTCAGCCACTCGCCGGAGGGTCCGGGCGGGGACGTGGGCTGTGAGCCGCAGGGGAGATCGCCCCCGTGGGGCCCGATACCTTCCCTCAGAGAGGGCGCAGCATGCACAGAGGCCTCACGATAAGTGTCGTCATTCCCTGCTACAACGAGGAGGCAGGGATTCGCCAGGTCATAGAGCGCATCCCCGAGTGCGTAGATGAGATCATCGTCGCCAACAACGCGTCCACCGACAGGACCGCCGAGGTCGCTGAGGCCGCAGGGGCAAAGGTAGTCCTAGAGACTCGCCGGGGCTATGGAGCGGCATACAAGACGGGGCTCGCTGCTGCCACCAAAGACGTCATAGCGACAATGGACGGGGATGGCACCTACCCGCCTGAGGCGATTCCCGAGATCGTTGACTTTCTCGTGGACAACGATCTGGACTTTGTTTCCGCGGCTCGGTTTCCCTTACGGGATCCGAAGGCGATGAGCGCGATGAACAAGTTCGGCAACTGGCTGTTGACGATGACAGCTTGGATCCTCTTCGGGGAACGTATGGCCGACTCCCAGTCAGGCATGTGGGTATTCAAGCGAAAGATACTGCCTCTGTTGAATCCCACGAGCGATGGGATGCCCTTCTCTGAGGAAATAAAGATCGAAGCGATACGGCACCCGGGGGTGCGTTTCGCAGAGTATCATATCGACTACAGACCGAGGATCGGCGAGGTGAAGCTCCGCCGCTGGCGCGACGGGTGGGAAAACATAGTCTTCCTGATCCGCAAGCGCTTCGGGCTGTAGTTCTGCTCCGGGTGGTGCCACTAGCTCGTCGGCTGAAGTCCGTTTCCACGGAGGGAAAAGCGGACCCTTGTCAGGAACAACGCAGCAGAATGCGGCCGCACTCCCTAGGCGGTTTCTGTGGTTGGCATTGCCTTCCGCTTTTCTTCTCTCCCGCGGTCTCCTGCCTCGCTTGCCCGATCCGGTTGCAGCTGCTGGCGGGTTCCTATTGATTGTGCTTCTTCCAGGTGCGCTGGCGCTAGCGCACCTGGCGCCTGGCCTGCGCGGTGGGCTGGTGCTCAAGTTGGTCGCCTCCCTGCTTCTTGGAATCGCGCTCGCCTCTGTGGCGGCGCTGCTGAGCTGGTGCTTGGGCCCAGTGGGGTGTTTTCACGACGGCCTTTGGTTCTCGGGAGGGCTACGGGGCGCCATCTGGATCGAATGGGGTGCAATTCTCCTGCTGTCGATAGCACTCCCGCTCCGAGTTTGGTCTGCGCTGAGGCGAAAGCGAAAAGAGAAGGGCGGAACGGGGGCGGTCGCCGGGGAAGATGCTGACTCGGGGTCGGCCTCTCGGGTGGGGAGTGACCAGCCTGCCAAGACACTCACCGCCGAAGATAGGCTCATCCGCGAGGCGTATCTTCTGGCCGAGCGCCACAAGAGAGGAGGACCCGTAGCACCGGGCTGGGCCTCACTGCTAGCACTGGTTGGGATGGTCGTTGCTGCGGGTGTACTGGGATTCTATGGGGGAGCGGCTTTGGGCTTTGACACCGATGGCCCAGACCACCTGGCCTGCATCCGGGAGATGTTCGATACAGACAGGATCCTCCCAAACACGGTTTTCCATGCTGATGGCGATGGTGCGAAACTGGACGCAAGAAAGGGCTTCTTCCACGTAGTCCTGGCTGAGATCTGTGTCTTGGGCGGGGTCGCACCAGAGAGGCTGTGGGAACTCTTGCCAGGGATCTTAGGCCCCTTCATGGTGCTCGTCTTTCACGCCTTCTCCCGAAGGATCCTTAGAACCGAGGGAGCTGCTCTGCTGGCAACTCTGATGGGCCTCGTGTGCTTCGCGAATCTCGACTCAGGCCTGCTTCCCCGGCTGGGCTACGGCAGCAGGTTTGGCATTGTTGCGGGTTGGGGTGTCCTGGCTCTGGCGTTCCACTACGTCTTCAATGAGGCTGACAAGAGGGTTTTCCTACTGGTAGCAGCAGCGTCGCTCGCTGCCATGGCAGTTCACGTCTTCACGCTGGCCCACGCGGCGGGCATGCTGGGTGCTACGACTCTCGCATTCCTGTTGGCACGATCTTACCGCTCCTCACGTGTGCGCAGGGCGGCTCAGGCGCTGGGTGCCGTTCTAGTGGGAGCAATTCCCCTTCTGCTCTGGAGGCTCGCGTTTGCATTCGGCGGGGCGAACGAGATTCACACTCACACACAGGGGATGATTCTGTTCGGCTCGGGGCTTATGATCCCCGAGCCCGGTCAATGGGAGCGCTACCTACTGGGCGCAGGAGCAGTTCCAGTGGCACTTTCCCTGCTCCTGTGGCGCAAGGGCTGGGAAGAAGACGATACGGCGCTCCTACTTGCCTCTAGCTCGGCCTTGCCCTTCCTCGTCCTCTTGAATCCCTTTCTTGTTGGGCTGCTAGAGCCTCTTGGGGGCTACATGATCTCACGCCTGGCACTGCTTGCGCCTTGCTTCGCCGTCTTGGCATTCCTGGCCCGCCGGATGGGCGACTACCTAGTGTGCTTGAGAAGCCCCGGGCGGATCGTGACCGCGCTGGGCTACTTTGCCCTCATGTGGGCGCTCTTCTTTCCCAGGGTGGGGTCGCTTGCGGCCTCCTACAGCTCTCAAAACATGGAGCGTATCGAAAGGCGCTCTATCGAGGCGTGGCGGCCGCTTCTTTCACATCTGGAGGCGAGTGTCGATGAACCGAGCGTCGTGCTCAGCGACCCATTGACTGGATACGCAATAGTCGCCCTGACGAAGCACTGGACGGTCGCCGTTCTGAACCAGCATGGCAATCCGTCGGATTCCCTCGCGCTGGCGCGGCTGGCAGCAGCGCGGGATGTGCTCAGCCCCTTACTCGGTACCGTGGAGAAGGCGAGAGCCTGCAGACGCTTCTCGGTGGACTATGTGCTTGTCAACACGTCCTTCAGTGGCCCCTACCGCGCCTTCTTCTGTCAGGTTGACTGCGAGATCTCTCGCCGGCAGATCGAAGCCCTGGAGAAGGACGACTCTCTGTTCCGGAAGATCTGGGACGTGCCGGGTCAGGGTGCGCTCTTTCGGGTTGTAAAAGAAAGCGTGGACGGGCTTGCCGGTGTGCTGGGTGGGGAGTACGCAAGGCCCCACTGCAGGCGTCTGGAAGAGGCTGCCGCTGAAGTTATGGTAAGGCGTCTCCCCGACGAAGCAGGGCCTGTGGTCGCGGACACCTGCTGCGGTGCGACGGTCGTCGCTGCCAGGGTGCTGCCAGCTAAGGTGCCAAGGGGTTCGGAGGTCGTGGTAGAGCTCTACTGGAGCCGCGCCGGCGAACCTGGCAGCTTTCCCATGGAAGGTCACCTGAGGCTCGAAACCGAGGCGCCCAGGGGGCGGTTGTGGAATATGCGCTACAGCAAGATACACAGGGTGTTCCTCCAATGGCGCACCGGCCTCCGGTACAGGCTGCGTAAGGAGTTCCTGCCATTCCAGGGGACCTTTGGCGTAGAGCATTGGCCGCCGTATCGCTACCTGGTGGACAGGCTGAGGGTTCGGATTCCGGAGAACGCTGCGCGCGGTGACTATGTAGTCAAGGTGAAGTGGATGGAGCAGACCTTCCTGCCCAACCTCCCAGTATCGCATTTCTTCTGCGACCGTGACGCTTACGACGGAGCCCCGATCGGCTACGTGGAGGTCTTCTGAAGTGCCGCCTTCGGTAGAGTCCCACGGTTCCGTGCGCTCGGACGATTCAGGCCGCCCACGTGCCGGCTCGGTTCCCAGCGCCCTGGCCTGGGGTTTCCTCGCGAAACTGGGGGTCTCGATTCTGGCGATCGCTTCGAACGTGATGATTGTCCGCGGCCTAGGGGAGCACGACTACGGTCTCTACAGCCTCCTGATCAACCTCCTGCGTTTCGTTTCCCTCGGCGTCGGTCTGGGGCTTCCTCAGGCACTGCTTCAGTTCGTACCGATGCTTCGAGTGGGCGGCAACGGAGCTGCAGTGCGTCGGCTCTTCTGGAGCACCGTGGGTTATCAAGCCATTGCGTGGGTGGTCGCAGTCATTGTGATTTCCACCTTCGGTCCTGCAGTGGCCCGGGCACTCAAGAAGCCGATAGGCGATCTGCTTCTCCTGGGTACCGGCCTCATTATCTTCGAGGTGCTCTGGACGACCCTGACTCACTTCTATATGGCAGAGCGGTGGATGGCCAAGTTCACCCTGATGTCGTTGGCGCAGAAGGCCATTCTCATAGTCGGATTGGCCGTCCTCTGGGGGCGCCTCGGGGTGAGGGCGGTGCTCTTCGTGGTTGCCGGCAGCTTCCTCCTGGCAAACTTGGGCCTGCTTGCTGGCGCTCGACTCTTTGGCATGACTGCGGAAAGAGGTGAAACATCGCTTGGCCGAAGCCGGGTTCTCCGATACGCACTCTTCATGGCGGCAGGTGCCCTGGTCAACCTCGTCCTCTGGCGCTCTTCGGAGACGATAGTTATCGGTCGCTACTGGCCGCCCGAGGACGTGGGCTACTTCAACGCTGCGTACAACCTCCCGCAGATGATCCTAGAGTTTGTCCCGCTGGCCATCTGGCCCGTGATGCTGGCTACACTCTCCGAGCTTCATGCTCGCTCGGCGACCGAGCTCCTAAGAGGGATCCGATTGTACTTCCGCATGACCTTCGTCCTTGTGGTACCGCCTGCTTTGACGGGCTTTGCGTTTGGTAGGGGGCTGTTTCTCTCCATGTACGGGGAGGCCATGTCTCCGGGTGCGTCCCTGTGCGCTGCTTTCTTTCTCGTCTTCATGATGTCGTTTCTTGTCATGCCCTTGAGGATGGCCTTGTACGTTCGGGAGCGAGCGGGCACCAACTTTGCCATCACTGCCATGGGGGCTGTGATAAACCTCGGGCTGGACCTGCTTCTCATCCCCCGCTACGGGATCCGGGGTGCGATCGCGCCCGTGGCCATTGCGATCCTCGCAACAGGCCTCCTGCAGTATGTAGCCAGCAGGCGACTGATGAGAGAGCTAGATATTCCGTGGCGGGATCTGGGCAAGGTGTTGGTGGCATCATTGCCTGCACTCCCGGCCTGGTTCTTCCTGCGCGCTGTTTCGCAACCACCCCTGGTTCTGGGGGGAATTGTTGCAACAGCCTTCATTCAATACTGGCTGATCCGCAGGATTGGGGTACTGGGCAAGGAGGAGCGGGAACTGATCGCTTCCTCCAATCTTCCGGCCAAGGGTCTCATCATCCGCGTTCTATTCGGTTAGATCACCTCTGTGGCACCTGGCTCTGCGGGTTTTCAGTCCAGGGGTTCTTCTACCGGCTTGACCGGTGCCGAGCCCGGCCGGCCCAGTGGCGGAATGCAAGAATTGGTGAGGGTCTCGAGGAGGACTTCTTCGATCCTGTGGCAGGTCTCATTCTTGAGGGGGATGGGTTCCAGGCGGCTGCTGGGTGCTTCGGAAACCCTCAGGCAGACCTTCTCTCCCCCCTTGAGAGAACGGCTGAAGCGGTGGGTACGCGTCCTAAAGGAGATCCACTCGTATGACTGGCTGAATGCACCCCACAGGCCGCTTTCCCTGCGATGGGCGAAGCCAATCGGGGATCCCTGAAACGGCCCGTGGGTAGGCTGCTCGAAGACGTCCAGCAGGAAGGGTGTGAGGTCTAGGAGCCTCACTACGTGTTTGACGCGTTTCGGCGACTCTCTACGCGGGTCGAAGATGATAAGCGGCACATGGAGCGTCTCGTCGTGGAGCCTCTGTGACTTACAGAACATGTTTCCGTGCTCCATGAACTCGTTGCCGTATGTTCCCGCAATCACAATCATCGTCTGCCTGGCTATGCCCTTTTCCTCCAGCGCGTCCAGTATTTCCCCGATGGCCGAATCGATGAATCTTATACACCCGTCGTAGAGGTCTACGAACCGGAGCAAGTCTGCTTTCGAGAGGTCTGCCGCAGCTTCGGGAAGCGACCTCAACACGGCCCAGTTCCTGTCCCACAGGTCTACCGGGTTGCTCATGGCCGCACCAGCTGTGCGGAACTCCGAGGCGAATGGCTCGGGCGGATAGTAGGGATGCCGAGCGTCGGCGAAATGAACGTGAAGGAAGAAGGGCTTTCCTGCTAGCCGGTCTATTTCCCTCACTGCTGCCATCGCCACGGTCGTGGCCCGCGCAAGACCAAGCACAGGGGTCCTGTCAGGCTGCGGCAGCAGCCCGAGCTTGAGGGCATAGCGGACAGGCAGGAGGCTCAGGTATCCGAATGAGAAATCCTTGCCGCGGTCGTAGCCCTGAAGAAGCCCCCAGCGGCGCTTCGCGTGCGGACTTGAGAACACCGCCGAGGTCGACAGCCCAGCGTCGCGAAGACACTCCGCAAGGGTTTCGACAGCATCTGGTAGTGGGGTAGCCAGGCCGTGCCAATCGCGGAGGCCGTGTGAGGACGGATGAAGGGATGTGATCAGGCTGGCGAGGCTGAGCTCCGGCTGGTTGCTTTGGGAGAAACAGTTCTCGAAGACCACACCGTGAGCCGCAAGGCTGTCGATCCTCGGACTCGTTGGACGCGTGTACCCGTAGAGTCCCAGGTGATCCGCCCGCAGTCCGTCGATGGTGATGAGGAGGGCATTCTGGACTACGTCCTCCGATGGGCGTGTGAACAACCCTTCCCTTGGCGGCCGTCCCCGCAAGACCGCTTCGGCCCTTCTCTGCTTTACAGCAACAAGCGGTGCCAGAAGCAGAACGATGAAAAGGACAGTCGAGAGTCGAGACGTCCAAATGCCACCACCCGGGTAGGCGAAAAGCGAGGCCAGGAAGGGCTGAACGGTGTACTTGGTGGCTTTCAGCACGAGAAAGCCCGCTACGGCAAGAAGCCCGGGGAAGAGAATCCAGTAAGGTATCCACAGGCCCAGGGCGCCCAGCTCGTGTCTCAGCCACGGGGCGACGGCCAGTACTCCTGCCAGCGCGCTGGCGGCAGCGAAATGGTAGCTAACCATGGCGATCCGCGTTCTGGCCAGCTTGGCCAGGCTGAGCAAGGGACCACTGGCCGCGCTTGCCAGCATCGAGATCGCCAATCCAGAGGCTACATAGAGAGCGAGCAGCCACTTCCAGTCGACTCCGAGGTCAAGAAAGGAGTACCAGAATCTTCCTAGTGGCTCCAAGAGCCCGAGGATGCCCAACACGAGGCCGGTGAGGAGCACTGTGGGGAGACTGAGGCCCTTGTACTGGCGTCCTTCCATCGGAACATACCTCGCGGGTTTTCGTAAAGACTCTGGATCGAGCAATCATAGGGGTGCGCGACGATGGGCTCAAGGCGGGGTTCGGAGTTGCCGTTTGCCGCATCCCTTTCTCTATGGCACACTGCTCCGAGGCGGCTCGGTTCCTGAATGCCGGAGGCGGTTTCATGCTTGAAGTTCGGGATCTCAGCAAGTCCTTCGGGAGTCTGAAGGCCGTCGACGGGCTTACCTTCAGCGTGCAGGCCGGAGAGGTCTTCGGGCTTCTTGGTCCCAATGGCGCTGGTAAGACCACGACGATCTCCTGTTTGTGCGGCCTGTTGAGCCCTGACGGGGGTGAGATCGTTCTGGAGGGTCATGACCTTTCGGCGGATCCGATCGGTTTCAAGCGGCGCCTGGGGGTTGTGCCGCAGGACGTTGCTCTGTACGAAGACCTAAATGCCATCGAGAACCTGCGCTTCTGGGGTGGCTTGGCTGGCCTGCGAGGGAGCAAGCTTAAAGAAAGAATCTCGAGAGTGTTGGAGGCAGTGGAGCTGGAGGAAAAAGCCAAGGAGCCCGTGAAGAAGTACTCGGGCGGAATGAAACGACGGCTGAACCTCGCAGCGGGGCTGATACACCAGCCAAAGCTACTGCTTTTGGATGAGCCTACGGTCGGTATCGATGTGCAGGCGCGAATGCACATCCTCGATCTTGTGAGAGAGACTGCCCGCGCCGGGACGGCCATCGTCTATACGACGCACTACATGGAAGAGGCTGAGCGCGTGTGCGACCGGATTGGAATCATGGACCACGGCAAGATGCTGGCGCAGGGAACCCTCGAAGACTTGAGTCGACTATCCGGAGAGGCGCACTTGGTCTCACTGAGTGGCGGTTTTGGGGCCTCGGAGTTTCGAAGTGCAATCGAGGACCTCGAAGGGCTCGAGGTCAATTCCATCGCAGATGGCTCGGCTCTTCTCAGCGTGCGGGGAGGCTCAGAGGGTGTATCCAGGGTGCTTTCCGCAGTGATTACCCGCGGCATCGGGATCGATGAGGTCTCGATAAGGGAGCCTGGGCTGCAGGGCGTATTCGTGAACCTCACTGGCAGGGAGCTGCGCGATTGAAGCGGCGAGGCTACTCGTGAGAGCGGTTGTGTCGATAGTAGCGAAGGATTTGCTTCGCAGGCTGAGGTCGCCTGTTGCGCCGCTGGTTCACCTAGCCTTGCCGTTCATCTTCTCTGGGCTGATTGCACTAGCCTTCGGCACAGGTGGTGGAGACTCGTCTGTCCATTTTGGTGTGGCTGTTGTGGATGAGGATGACAGTTTGGTCGGGAGGTTTCTCGAGGGCGCCTTTGGGCAGGAGCAGATGGCAGACGTCTTCGAGGCGGAGTGGGTAGACCGAGCCGAGGCGGAGAATCTCATCAGGCACAACAAGGTTGCTGCGGCCATCGTCATACCGGAAGGGATCACGGACTCGCTCCTTCATGCACGTAGATGCCACATTGAAGTTGTTGAGAATCCTGCGTCCTCTGTGGGGAGGGTTGTCGTCCGGGAGCTTGCCGGGGCGATGGCTACCTTCCTCGGCTCGGCAGCCCGTGTCCTCGCAGCGCCGTTGGCTGAGCTGTCGGCTCTGATGGACGATTCATCGCGGGGTTTCCCGCCTGATGAGGCGATAGCGAGCATTGCAGTCGGCATCAACCGGAGCATAAAGAGCGTTTCGGACTACCTTTTCCCACCTGTGCTATGGGTTGAGGATGCTCCCACAGTCGCTGCACTTCTTGGCTCTGCCCCGGATTCCTCCGGCGCTGACTCGACCTCGGGGAGCTCCAAAGCCGGATCTGCTGGTTTTACGACGATCTACAAGTGGATTCTTCCGGGCATGGCAACGTTCACGATCTTCATGATGGCTGCGGGACTGATGGCGGATGTGACCTCGGAGCGGGGCAAGGGGACGCTACAGAGGCAGCTAACGGCTCCGATTCGAACCTCCACGCTGGTCGCCGGGAAGATGGGCGCAGTCTTCGTCTTTGGCGTGGGCGAGGTGTTCGTCATTGCCCTGTTGGGTGGGCTCCTGTTGCGGGCAAGGGCCCCGATCGTGCCATTCGTCCTGCTGAGTCTATCATTCGTTGTGGCGACTACAGGACTGCTCTCTGCTGTCTACGGCCTGGTACGCAGGGAGAAACAGGCTTCCGAGCTATCATCGGTTATCGTGATGTTTTCGGCGATAGTGGGGGGAGCCTGGTTGCCGCTCAGCTCGTTGCCTGCGCCGGTGCGAGCCCTGGCTCCGGTGTCTGTCAACTACTGGGCCATAAAGGGATACCACGCCCTCTTGTTCGAGGGCGCTGGCGTGGGGGGGATCCTCCCGAGCGTGATCATATTGGGTGTAGCTGGGGTTGTGTTGGCCCTCCTGGGCTCTGTGCTTCTCGGCAGAAGCCTAAGGCGGGGATTGTGATGGTAGAGAGGTGCTTCGGCATATCCTGACACTTGCGGCGAACGATGTAAGGATGGTCCTGAGGGCCAGGGCCACGGTAGTGTGGATGGTTCTCTTGCCGATCGTCTTCGTCTATGTCTTCGGGTCTCTAGGGGGAGGCGACGGAGAGATCCGGATTGGGCTCACCGTGGTCGACCAGGATTCCAGCCCGACGAGTTCCTTGTTCGTCGGATCGCTTCAGGGTGAGGGCTTCGAGGTTAGCTTGGCGCCGGCAGACAGTGAATCGCTGGCTTCGTCGCTGCGATGCCTTCTGATTCCGCGAGGTCTGCAAGATAGTTTACTTGGCGGTAGCCGTACGAACCTGCTCTTCTGGGATCCCTCACGGTCGCCCGAAGCAGGAATGGGCGCGAAGGTCCATCTGTATAAGTGTCTAGTACGCATGCTCGCGGACGTGACGGAAGCAGGCCGGCGGGCAGACTCGGTGGCCGCGACTTCAGCGGCCGGCGTAGAGAGGGACTCGCTCTTCCTTGCTTTCTTGCATGATGCAGCCTCAGCTCCCGAGCTAGTGGAGATGAGGCGCTCTATGGCGGGCAAGGGCAGGCCGGTGCCGACAGGGACGAAGCAAAGCTTCCCCGGCACGCTGACGTTCTTCATGATTCTCAACCCTTCCATCTATGGAGCTATCGCCATCTTGGATGAAAAGCGAAGGGGCATCCTTGCGCGAACGATGACCGCTCCGCTCAGTCGGGGAACACTGATCGTGGGAAAGCTCTCGGGGCGGATAATGATGGGACTTGTCCAAGCGGGCATCCTCATCGTGGCGGGCCGGCTCATTCTGGGCGCGTTCCTTGGTCATAGTGTGCCTGGTATGGCAATGATGGTCATTGCAACAGCGCTTGCTGCAGGTTCCATAGCTCTTTTCTGGGGAGCTGTCCTGAGCAAGCCCGAGCAGGGCACGGCTGTCGCCCTTGTGGTCTCGCTTTTGATCGGGGCCCTTGGTGGCTGCTGGTGGCCACTTGAGATAGTACCCTCATGGCTTCGAACAGTGGGGCACATATCACCCGCGGCCTGGGCCATGGATGGCTTTAACAGGTTGATTTCATTTGGGGAGGGTGTGGCCTCTGCTGCGCCCTTTGCTTTGATCCTCCTTCTTTACGCTGTCTTCTTCTCTGCTCTTGGGGCCAAACTTATGCGCATCAGTGCGCGGTCATGAAGTGCCGTTGTTTTTCTCTGCGTAGTTTACCTTGTAAACCGTATCTATGACGGTTCCATCCACCCACTTCACAATGGCGATCGGATGGCTCCTGTCGATGTCGGGCTCTTGGGGTTCGCCACAGAGTGCCCGGGCCTTCTCGTAGAGAGCCTCGATCGTGGTCAGTGGGAGATTCTTGCCTTTTACGCGCTCCGAGAGGTCTTTCCG
>CAYMBA010000004.1:0-47076 GCA_964388535.1 uncultured bacterium
AGGGGTGGGTATGGCGGCGCGTCCTTTTCCAGTTCTAGTGTGTCTTCCGCCCGATGTTGGCTGTGTGTAGAGGAAGATGTTGAGCAATGTTCCGCCTGCGCGATATCGGGGTGTGGTCGGAAGGCGATCCGCGGGTAGCCCGTAGGGGCTAGCGGGTAAGGGACCTCTCAATCTCCTCTAGGGTGCGGTCCAATTCTGGGTCGGTCTGCCTCTGTCGCTCTATCTTCTCTATTCCATAGATCACAGTACTGTGGTCTCGGTTGCCGAATCGCTTGCCGATCTCAACGAGGGTGTGATTACAAAGCCTCTTTGTCAGATACATTGCGACCTGCCGGGCGAATGCTATGGCGCTCGTGCGCTTCTTGCCCCTCAGGGACTCCACGGGCACGCCAAACCGCCGGGCTACCTCCTCCTGGATGCGGGCTACGTCGATGTTTGGTTGGGAGGCTGTGGAGTAGACACGCAGGACTTCGAGCGCCAGGTCAATGTTCATAGGCTGATCTATGAGGCGGCTCATTGCGCTCAATCTGACTAGGCAGCCCTCAAGTTCGCGGACGTTGGTCTGAATTCGCTCAGCTATTGCGAAGACGACATCGTCTGGCACGCTCACACCGTCCCGCAGTGCCTTCGCCTTCAGGATAGCCACACGCGTCTCGAAGTCAGGAGGTTGTATGTCAGCAATAATGCCGCTGTGAAACCTTGAAACAATCCTCGACTCGATATGTTGAATCTCCTTCGGTGCCCTATCGCTCGTCACCACGATCTGCTTTGAGGCGTGATGAAGCGCATTGAACGTGTGGAAGAACTCCTCTTGGGTCGATTCCCTGCCCGAGAGGAAATGTATGTCGTCAAGCAGTAGGACGTCCAGGTTCCTGTACTTGCGCCTGAACTCGTGGGTTTGTCCGGCCCTTATGGCCTGGATCATTTCGTTCATGAAGCGCTCAGCCGGTGCATAGAGCACTTTGGCCCTCGGGTTGGCTTCAAGCACGGCGTGGCCGATGGCCTGCATGAGGTGCGTCTTGCCTAGCCCGGTTCCTCCGTAGATGAACAGGGGGTTGTATGTCGTTCCCGGCTTCTGTGCAACTGCCTGTGAAACCGCGGCGGCGAATTCGTTGTTCTTGCCGATGATAAAGTTGTCGAAGGTAAAGCGAGGGTGGAGGTTGTGCATGTGGGCAACGCCAGCGTCCATCGCCCCTGGTGTGCGACGGAAGCCCGGCGCTGTGCTAGGCGGCTCTGTCCTGGTACCGGGCCGTGAATGGTTAGACAGCTGCTCCTCATATGAGCTGCTTACGACAAGCCGCACCGGAGGGCATTGCCCGAGTTGCTCTCGGACGGCTTCCCTCAGCGTGGCCATGTGATGCTCTTCAAACCAGTCGCCGAAGAACGGATTCGGGACCTCGAGCACGATTTCGCCGCTGTCAAACCGGATTGCTTTGACTCTGGCGAACCAGGTTTCGAACTTCTGTTTCGATACTCGCTGTTCAATCAGGCCCAGGATCGATTTCCAGGAACTCTCACCTATGGAAGATTTCACCTCCGGCCCCCCGGAATCGAGTTTTCCACATCCCTGTCCACACTTCTCAACCGGGGTCCTTGAAGCGACTAGGCGGTCAAATATCCAGCAGGGCAGGATGCTAGCCCGGTGCAGCTCGCCGCCCCCGGGCTAACATCCTGCGCTGTATGGAATTAGGAGCGGCTGCCCCCTGCGGATAGCCTATACCTCCAAGGGACCCTTGCGTGGCTCTGTACCTCGGGCCCGCTGCAAGGCACCGATGCATACCAACCCAAGGGAGTCGCGGCGGTTATGAACACTCCTGCCCGCCTATCTTGCGTGCATGCTAGCACCGTGTGGAAAGCGCAGCAAGAAAAGATTTGGAGCTTCTCTAGCTTCAGAGATTGCTTTGTATTACGCTACCGAGGGTGCTTTGGGGAGTGGCTTTGGGTCGTCCCCGATCACATCCAAGGGCAACATAGAAAAGGCGGGGCAGTGAACTCGGCGGAGAAGTGATCTGCCTCTTCGGGCAAGCTGACGTAGGGAACCGTGTAGTGCCTTGGTTGTAATAGATGGCGAAAGCAGCAAGGTCGCGTGCAAGGATCCGCGGTCAAGTTGCTTTCGATAGTGTGGGGTGAGGGGCTGCGGGCCGGAGGTGGTTTGGTTCAGGCGGCCGCCAAAGGTTTGACGCGGCGGACCAAGATGACTGTTCGGTGAGCCAAGGACGGCTCGGAAGCGCGAGTGGAGGAGGTGAACGATGGAACGTTTCAGTGCACTCATCTCTCGTTGGACTGTCCTTCCTTCGTCTCTGCTGCTGCTTGCCATCGGTTTCTTCGCCCCTGGTGGGTGCAGTACCGATGCTACCAGCCCAGTGGCGCCAGGTGAGGAAGTTGCCATGGGGCGAGCCCAAGATGCCCACCCACCGCTGCCCAGCAAGGGCACGTGGATCCACGGGTACGTCCACGATGCCGAGACGGGGGCGCCTGTGAGGTGGGCTCTTGTGAGGGTTGGGGATGCCATGGAAGTGCATACCGGCCCAGACGGCTACTACGAGTTCTGGCACGTAAGACCGGGAACCTGGGTAGTGTCTGCGTGCTGCCCGGGCTACGAGAGCTGCTCGGTCCGAGTTCCTTGCCGCGATGGCGTGGAACGTACCCTCAACTTCTCGCTTGAGAGGGACCGTAGCGACACAGCGTCCCTGGGCGGCCACGGGCCGAACTCTGGGGACCACGGAGGCCCACCCCCGGCAGCGAGGTGCCGGATTCAGAAGCCGGCAACTTCCATCAGACCTTAGGGGCGTGGCTTGGGGCTGCCGGAGCCGGAGCCAGCCACGGAAGGGAGCTGCCGGCCGGGCCCCATTTACGAGTTGGGTACCGGATCTGCCGTCCGCGTGAGCCTCGGCCCCACTCCAGAGCCCTCGGGCGTGCCCGGGGGCTCTCACTATTCTCGTGGTTCTTGCGGCGCTGGCTCGGCTCCTCTCTATTGCGACGTCAGAGAGTCGTAGAGAGCCAGGATTCGGGCCCGCGTTGCCTCGAAGTCGTCGTTGTTCAGGAGGCAACCATGATAGTAGCCGGCACCCTGGGCGATGACCGTCCCGCAGTCCGTCGCTCCCCACTCCATGATGTACCCCCTCGTTGCCTCTTGCTTTGTGAAACTCGAGCCGGGGATGTCTTCCAGGAAGAAAAAGAAGTGTTGCCCTGAGAGGGGCTGTGTGTCGGCGATGGCCGACATTTCCTTGTAGAAGTAGTGTGAAGAGTCTATGAGCCCTGCGTTGAACACAACCAGATCCACCAGTTGCTCCTTACAAGCATCCCTGTAGCCAACGATCGTGGCCGTGGCTGCTGCCATCGAGAAGCCGTG
This sequence comes from uncultured bacterium, assembly GCA_964388535.1. GTDB lineage: Bacteria > Eisenbacteria > RBG-16-71-46 > CAIMUX01 > WJJG01 > CAYMBA01. The sequence goes on from CAYMBA010000004.1 coordinate 3,353, forward strand.
CAGCAAAACGGAACTTGCCCCTAGGTGGTGTGCGAGAGCCTCGATGAACGGATAGATGTCCGTTTCTATGTTCAGATGCCAACCGCAGGTTTCCCCCTGGCCTTCCATGTAGTACGAATAGTCCCCGTCCGGCTTGGGGTTGCCCCCGAGCCAGTACGGGTCTCCCATCCAGTACTGGAGCACTGCTACTCCGATGTAGAAGGGCGCGGCCTGTTCGTACCATTCGCAGAACCTCTTTGCCCCCAGTCCACAGTGACCGTGCAAGTGTACAAGGAGGCGCCGCTCGGAGGGAGGCATATTGGCCCAGCCCTCGGGAAGCCACACGTAGGCGAGTGTCTCCACCGTGGAGTTGTGCAGGTAGAGGAGGTGTGGGTAGTTGGGATCGCTCGTGCACGACCAGCAGCCGCTGCGCGCCATTTCGGCGTCGGACATCTGCTGGAGGGTGTCAAGGATTGGGAGAGCAGGGAGCGCGTCTGTCTCGGGTGGAAGCACGGACACAACGACCGTGTCCTGCATGTGAGTGGAGTCTTCGGGGCTACTGCCTCCCCCGCCATCTGAGACAGGTGCCGTCTCGTGGGAGCAGCAGGCACAGAAGCCCAGAAGCAGCCACAGGCATCCCAGGGCGACTGTTGCGGCGAGGGAAAGGGCTCTCGAAATAGCGAGTGGCAGAGAGTGAATCCTAGCCATTAGTGATGCTCCCTTCCCGAATCTTCCAGCCAGCGTGCTGCCCTCATGCTCTCTCCGGGGCGATTGCGTGCCATCGGACGCCCTGACTGGATCCCTGGGGCTCCCGGGCCCAGGCTGGCCGGCCACAGCCGAACTATCGCACCTTCTTCCCTTATTCTTTCGCATCCTCGGGTGCCATCCTGCCCGCTACAGCCTCCTTGACGCCTGGGCCCACCCACATGTATCATCTGTCGTCGCCTTTGCGCGGGAAGTTCGCACAGTAGGGTTGCTGACGGGCCGATATTACTCCGGGCGGTGTCAGTCCGTTGGTCCCGTCGGCGAGATGTTTGCTTGGGGGGTTCAAACGTGAAGCGGACATATCAGCCTCACAACAGGCGGCGGCGCCGCGTCCACGGTTTCCGTGCGCGGATGCGGACGCGCAACGGCCGCAAGGTCCTTGCCCGGAGGCGAGCCAAGGGCCGGTACCGCCTTACCGTTTCGGGCTAGGCCCGCCGGAATAGGCCTCCGCTGGCCGCCGGGGCGCCTCCTCCAGCCCAGCGGGCCTTTCCGTCCGGGGCCCGGCGGCCGGCAGCTCTCCGGTTGGCGGACTGGACCGGGACGAATGGCCAGAGCCGGGGAGTGCCTCATGTCCTGGGGAGACCACCCGCTAAGGGCGACTTCCGAGATCGAGCACCTCTTTTCGGTCGGTCGCAGGTACGCTGGGAAGTCGGTGGTCCTGATTGTTGTGGATGTTGACCGCGGCCCCAGGCGGGTTATCTTTGCTGCAGGTAAACGGATTGGGAAGGCGGTCAGGCGCAATCGGGCAAGGCGCCTCATGAGGGAGGCCTACCGGGGAATAGGGGGCAAGATCGCCCGCAGTACTGTGCACCTGGGATGGCTAGCCCGGGAAGGCATTGTGGAGCGGGGTATGCAGGAGGTGCGTGAGGAAATGGAGAACCTCCTTCGTTCGGCTGGCTTGCTTGGACATCGAGATGCTGGGCCTGACCAAACGAGGTAAGCTACTATTTGCCTGGGGTGCCCGGGGCGAGGGCGCCACCAGATGGGAACGATTTGAGCTCGAGGAGGTACGTTCCCGCGGGAAGAGAAAGACGATCTCTGAAGGTCTGTGGACGTGCATGGATTGGTCCCGCAAGTGTGTGAACAGGGGCGGGGCAACGCTGGCAACCGGAAGTGGGCAAGCCCCAGGAGACAGTGTCCCCTGGGCCCAGCGGAATAGCGGGTGCGGGGTCCTGGGGACGACATGAGAAGTCGAGATCGCAGCCGTGCGCGGTTGGAAGTGTTCGGTGTGGGCGACCGTGCTTGGATCTAGGGGCGCCGGGGGCCAGAGAGGGGTGCCGGGGCTGGGCACCGGGTGATGGCGCGCGCACCAGGGGTGGGCGCTGGCTGGAAACGGTGGAATGGTCAAGCTGCTGATCTGGCTCATAAAGCTTTACAGAGGCTTCATTTCTCCTCTGTTTCCCCCCAGCTGCCGCTTCGAGCCAACCTGTTCCGTCTATGCTATGGAGGCCTTGCAGAAGCATGGTTTCCTGAAAGGCGGGAGGCTGGCTGTGGGGCGGATCCTGCGTTGCAACCCCCTTCACCCGGGTGGACATGACCCGGTTCCGTAGCGCTCCTGCGTCGCTTCTCTTCTCAAGGATGAAGGCTTTGGCCAGGGAAGGTCCTCTAGTTGAGGAAGACGGAGACTGGACTAGGCGGATGGGAAAACTGGCACAGCCCATGGCAGGTCCATCCGGGGGGGATGGACAGGGCGGCTTCGACGGCAAGACCTTGCTCGCCCTGGCACTGATGCTCGGTGTCTGGCTGCTTGCTAGCCACTTGTTCGCTCCGAGGCAGACGCCGCAAGCTCCCCCGGAAACTACGTCGGTCGGCGAGCAGGCTGCGGCGCCTGAAGAGCGGCGGGGAGAGGCACCACTTGCGACCGGCTCCGGGGGCGAAGCACAGAGGGGGGCTGCTGCTGGGTCTCCCCGGTCGGGTGCTGCCTCTGGCCCCGAGGGCGGCCGGCTTGACGAGGCCAGAGCAGAGTCAGCGGTTGGAGAAGGGACGCTTCTGCTTGTCAATTCCCCCGAGAGAGGGAAAGGGGCGGAGGGACAGTCGTTCGAAGGCCGCTGGATTGGGCCCACGGAAGGTCCGGATGAGGTTCTTATCGAGGGTCCGCTGTACAGAGCGGTGTTCGACAGGTTCGGGGGTGCTTTGAAGCGTTGGGAGCTCACGCGCTACACCGACGCACGGGAGGAACCTGCAAATCTGGTCCATGACTCCGGGCCGGGCGTGCTGGGGTTGCGAATAGATGGGCCCCGGTGGTCGGTTGACCTCTCCCAAACGCGCTTCTACCTCTCTGAGCAGCACGTTCCGCGGGAAGCGGCTTCAGGATCCAGCCCAGCCGCAGGCTCCCAGAAGAGCGGGCTCCGCATTTTGCGCTTTTGGGCAGAGGGGCCCGTTGCGAGGCCTGGCGAGGATCCTGATCCAAACGCTCCGAGGTTGAGGGTGGAGCGGATCTACGTGCTCGATCCCCTTCGGTACGATATGCACATGGCCGTCCGCATTTCCGGGAACCTCCCCAACCCCAAGCTGGATCACGCCCTTGTTGTGGACTGGCCGCGGGGCATCCCGAACCTAGAGACGCAGGCCAAGTTGGAGAAGAGAGCAAAGGGAGCGGTGGCGCTCTTCGGCCAGGAATTCGTGCGCTACGACTTCGGCGGTGCTGGTTTCGGGTGCGGCTGCAGGGGGGGCAAGGCGGCCCGGGGCGGCGAGGAAGTGTTTGACGGCATGCTGCGCTGGGCGGGGCTTCGGGGCCGCTACTTTGGTGCCGTCCTCATCCCGGACCAGGCGGAGATCCTGGCGACGATGGTCGCGAGTTCCGTACCCGAGCGAGGCGAGGTGGGGCTCCGTCTTCTGCTGAGTTTGGATGAAAGGGGGCGCCTCGAGCAGGGCTTCACGGTCTACCTTGGCCCGATCGACTACTGGATCCTCAGAGACCTGGACAGAGAGCTTACGGAAGGCACCGCCTGGGCGGAGGCCTTGGGCCCTGGGGCAGATAAGGGGGGGCCCGTTACAGGCGGGGCAGATACGGGTTTAGTACTGCATCCAGAGCCGGGCAAGCGCGACCTCACGAGGATGGTCAACCTGGGCGGGAAGCTGATTGTTCCCATCAGCAAGGCGACGCTCTGGGTGTTGGTCAAGATCAATTCGGTCGTAGGCAACTACGGGCTCGCAATCATCATCCTGTCTCTACTTGTGCGAGTTATCTTCCATCCGCTGACGCTCAAGTCGATGCAGTCACAGCGGAAGATGCAGATGCTGAAGCCCGAGTTGGACGCCATCAACGAGAAGTACAAGGACGACCCGCAGTTGCGGGCGAAGAAAATACAAGAACTGCACAAGAAGCACGGGGTCAACCCGCTTGGTGGTTGCCTTCCGCTTCTCGTACAGATGCCTGTCATATACGCGCTGTATAGCGTTCTGTACAACGCCATCGAGCTGCGCAAGGCCCCGTTCGTGCTCTGGATCAAGGACCTTGCCTCACCCGATCGGGTAGCGTCGATAGGGGGCTTCCCCATACACGTGCTCCCACTGCTGATGGGGCTGACGATGGCATGGCAGCAGAAGCTTACAGCCACAGATTCGAAGCAGGCCGCCATGATGGCCATGATGCCTATTTTCATGGTGTTTATCTTCTATAGTCTGCCGTCCGGTCTTGTTCTGTACTGGACAGTGACGAATCTCATGGCCATCGCACAGCAGATTCAGATGAACAGGGCGGTCAAACAGAGCGGAGGTGTGGAAGATGACCAGGAACACAAGCGAGCGAAGCGCTCGGGAGGGAAGCGCCAGGCCGCAGGGCAGATTGCTGGAAGCCGGTGATGGCGCCGGCACAGATCGTGCGGAGGTGGTTGTTGAGGGAAAATCGATTGACCAGGCTCTTGAGAAGGCCTCCAGAAGACTTGGGCTTGCAAAGAACCGGCTGGGCTATGACGTTCTGGAGACCCGCGGGGGAGGTGGGCTGCTCGGCTTCTTGAAAGGCCGCACGTACAAACTGAAGGTGTGGAAGAAAAGCGAGGGCAGGAAGATCCTAAGCGAGATCGTTGGTGGAATCATCGAGAGGATGGGGCTGGATGCGAAGGTTTCCGTTTCTGAGGATGCGGAGGGATTTGAGGTTCACATCGAGACATCCGATGCGGACGGACTTCTCATCGGGCGCGGTGGCGAGACACTGACGGCGATGCAACACTTGATCAGCCGGATGGCCGCGCGCCGTGAGGAGGGTATCCGCGTGCGCCTTGATGTGGGCGGCTACAGAAGAAGAAGAGTTGAACAGCTCGAGAAGAAGGCCAAAGAGCTGGCCGAGCAAGCTCAGGCCTGGGGCCGGGATGTTTTGACCGAGCCCTTGCCCGCGGCTGAGAGGAGGATCGTTCATCTTGCACTGGCGGATGACGATAGGGTGGAGACGAAGGCTGTTGGTGAGGAACCGCTGAAGCGTGTGGCGGTCATTCCTGTGAAGCCTGCCAGGGCACGGGGGGGCCGGATGCGCGAGAGATCGCAGGATCGACAGGGGTCTCGGCGCTCAGGCTCTCGGGGTGACGGCCGTCCTGGGGGGGCTAGGGGCCGAGGCGAGCGGGCCTGGGGTGAAAGAAGGGCGCGTCGCACGGGGCGCGAGAGGGGACGCCAGGAGGGGCGCGACGGAGTGGCGCAGGCCGCACAGCGGTCAGCGGGCCCGGAAAGCCTCAGGGAAGCCCTGCCACAGGACACCTCCAGGGACGAAGATCTGGCTGGCGCCCGTGTGATCAGTGGTGAGGAGGCCATAGAGCGCGAGGAGGCTGCAGCGGCTCGTGGGGAGTCCGCCGATTCGGGACTTGAAGCACAGCCGTCCCCTAAGCCTAAGGGGCCTGATACGTACTTCAGGATTCCCGACTCGCTTCTGGATGAGCCTGGAGAGGGTGGGGATGAGGAAGCTGATCAGGGTGGCGCCCGCGAGGTCAGCAACAAGATGAGTTGGGGGCGGACCAGGAAGCATGGGGGGAGGCGGCGCAGGTAGGCTGACGCAGTTGCGCCGATGGACGGATCTTCTGACACGATAGCAGCGATTGCCACGGCCCCCGGCACGGGGGCCCTTGCTGTCGTACGGCTTACAGGCCCAAAGGCAGCCGAGATTGCAGACCGGATTTTCAGGTCGCTCCCTGGGCGGCGTGGCGTTCTTTCCTCGAGTGAATCCCACCGCTGTCACGTCGGGTGGATCGAGGACCCCGACTCAGGCGGGCCTGTGGATCAGGTGGTCGTAAGCGTCTTTCGCGCTGGACGCAGCTATACCGGCGAAGATCTGGTAGAGATCTCCTGCCACGGTGGCGCCTATGTGGCCGGGAGGATCCTGGATCTTCTCCTCAGGGTCGGTGCGAGGCCCGCAGCGCCGGGTGAGTTCACGAAGCGGGCCTTCCTCAACGGAAGAATCGACCTTGCGCAGGCCGAAGCTGTTGCGGCGCTCATCGCGGCTCGGTCGCAGCGAGAGGCTGAGGCGGCAGCTGCCGTTCTCTCCGGGAAGCTCGGGGAGGAAGTTTCCCAGGCGATGGACCGGATCGTTCGGGCGAAGGCCCTATTGGAAGCCTCTCTGGACGTCCAGGAAGACGGTGCACCGGATGTGCTTTCGCCCGTCGGTTCGGAGCAAGAGCGCCGGCGGTTGCTCCTTGAGGAGATTGGGCAAGCCCAGAGGCGCCTGGAACAGCTTGCCGAGGCAGCGAACGCCACGGAGCGATTGGGGAGAGGCCTGAGGGTTGTTCTGGTGGGTGCCCCCAACGCGGGGAAGTCTTCCATTTACAACGCCTTGCTCGCCCGGGACCGTGCCATGGTCTCGCCAGAGCCGGGGACGACCCGAGATTACCTGGAAGCCTGGTTGGAGTGGCAGGGACTGCCTGTGATCCTGACAGATACGGCAGGCTTGACGGAGCAGGCGTCCTCCGAGGTCGAGCAGGCAGCCATGGAGAGATCTCGAGCCCTCCTTTCCGAAGCGGCCTTGTGCATCCTGGTTGTGGATGCAAGCCAGTTCGGGGATCTCGGGCCAGTTGCCTTTCGGGAGATCATTGCGTCCGAGGCGCGTCGCCTTCTGGCGGCCACGGGGATAGACGGCTGCAAGTGCCTGGTTGCCCTGCACAAGGCGGATCTCTTGCCTTCTTCCTCTTACTATGGCCTAGGCCCCGTGGAGGTCACTTCGGGGGTGGAGGGGGTCTTCTCCTCGGTAGTGGGCCCCCCGGGTATATCAGCCTTGGCAGAGAAGGCACGCGTGAGTATCGAGGAGGTGTGGCAAGAGTGGCATGGGGGCGCGCGGGGCAAGGTAGTCCCGGGGCTCGGCGGCAGGCAGCGTTCCCAACTAGAGGCTGCACTGGAGGCCTTGAGGCGGGCGATGGGCGCCCTTGATGCCGGCGAGGGAGAAGAGGTCGCAGCCTTCGAACTTGATGAGGCATTGGGGCCGCTTGGATCGGTGCTCGGCAGGGACGTCGGTGAGCAGGTGCTGGATGAGATCTTCGCCCGTTTCTGTGTGGGCAAGTAGGCAGCGCCTCGGGTATGGCCCTGGGAGTAGCTCGATGCACACTGGCTGGGACTGAGTGCAACTTCAAGGCAAGAGCCTTGGCTCTCGGGGTGGCAGATGCCTGGGGAGGAGTGCGAGGTGGACACGGGCATTCGGGGGACGCTTCCGCGGCGTGTCGAGGCGGTGGTGGTCGGGGGCGGCCATGCGGGCATAGAGGCAACCTGGGCGCTCGGGAGGCTGGGCCACTCCGTCGTGCTGGTGACCTTCTCGGCCGATTCGATCGGACGGATGTCCTGCAACCCCTCGATCGGAGGACTCGCTAAGGGCCAGCTGGTTCGAGAGATAGACGCACTAGGCGGCTTGATGGGCCGGCTTGCCGACCGGTGTGGAATCCACTTTCGTATGCTGAACCGCCGCAAGGGCCCCGCGGTCCATGCACCGAGGGCTCAGGCGGACACTTGCGCGTATGAAAATGAGGCGCTCAGGGCTCTCCTGTCGCTCCCCTCTGTTGTTCTCCTGGAAGGCGAAGTGACGCGAATCCTGGCCGAGCGGGCGGACGGCGGGGATGCCTGGAGAGTCGTGGGAGTCGAGGTCTCGCCGGTGCCCGAAGCTGCCGATGAGCCCGAGGTCCCAGGGACTGCAACGCCGGGTGCCGCTGCTGGCACGCGATTGAAGAGGGAGGCAGGGACCGCACGGCGTCGCGCAGCCGACGGCGGGGTGCCCCAGGAGCTGGTGGCCGCTGGGGATCGTGTACATCGTGCTAGAGGCCAGATTGAGATTGAGGCTGAGGTCATCGTACTCGCTTCGGGCACCTTCCTTTCGGGCAAGCTCTTTACTGGCCTCGAGGCTCGTCCGGGCGGCCGCCGGGGTGACCCGCCGGCTTCTTCGCTCAGTCGTTCGCTGGCGGCCCTTGGGCTCTCGCTCGGGCGGCTTAAGACCGGCACTCCCCCACGACTTCTTGCGTCTTCCATCGACTTCCGGCGCTGCACACCGCAACCAGGGGACGAACCACCACCGAGGTTTTCCTACTTTGAGGAGACACCGGTGGCGAACAAGGTGCTATGTCACATCACACGGACCAACGAACGGACACACGAGGCCATCCGCGCCGGCCTCGATCGCTCTCCCCTCTTCGGGGGTATGATAAAGGGTGTTGGCCCTCGGTATTGTCCTTCGATAGAGGACAAGGTTGTACGCTTCCCCGAACGTACTAGCCACCAGGTCTTTCTGGAGCCCATGGGCCTCGATAGCGACCTTATCTATCCGAATGGCATCTCGACGTCGCTTCCGGTTGATGTACAACTCGCGTATGTAAGGACTATTCCTGGGCTTGAGGAAGCGGTGATCGTGCATGCGGGTTATGCCGTAGAGTACGACTTCTTATACACTTCGCAGATCGATTCGATCCTGGCTGTGAGAGGTGTGACAGGGCTTTTCAGTGCAGGCCAGATCAATGGCACCTCAGGATACGAGGAAGCCGCAGCACAGGGCCTAGTTGCGGGCCTGAACGCAGCCGCTCTACTCGAGGGACGGGAGCCGCTTGTTCTCGAAAGGCATCAGGCGTACATGGGAGTTCTGGTGGACGACTTGGTGACCAAGGTGCCGACGGAGCCGTATCGAATGTTCACGTCGCAGTCGGAGTATCGGCTGATTCTCCGGCAGGACGACGCGGACCGGCGGCTGAGCCGCATCGGCTACGAGAGGGGGTTGCTTGAGCGCAAGGACCTTGCAAGGGTCGAAGACCGGTGGGCAAGGATCGAGGAGGCTAAGCGGATGCTGCGCAAGAGGCGGTTTCTCTCGGTGGAGGCTGGACGGGTGGAGCGACGGCTGGGCCTTCCGCGGGGTGCCGCCCTTGGTGCGAGCGCTGCTGATCTGCTCCGCAGGCCCGAAGTGCGCGTGGGACCCATGGTTGAGGCGCTGAAGGATTGCCTGGGCGAGGGGTCCCCTGAAGCAAGAGCCATGGCCGCTGTGCTGGCTGCGGGAGACGGGGTCTCGCTCGAGGCTGACCTCAAGTACGAAGGCTATGTCCGCAGGCAGATGGAACGAATCGGCCGCATGCAAGCCTTCGAGCGGATCAAGATACCCGAGTGGGTCTTCGACGACCCTCCCCCGGCACTGTCTGTAGAGGCAAGGCAGAAGATAAAGCTTCACCGGCCGGCGACACTTGGTCAGGCACTCAGAATTGCGGGTGTGACACCGGCGGATGTGGATGTCCTCTCCGTTTTGATACGGGGCCGCAGGTAGGTGTGGCGCTGCCTTTGGTCCCCAACTTGCTGGTCAGATGCGGCGCGATGGGAGCCTGGGGCGATGGGGGATGTTGAAGGCCTTCGGGGACGATGGTCCTCGGACCTCCGGGCGCTGGCTACGGCAGGTGCCTTCGAGGAAGCGGGTTGTGCAACCACGGATGCCCGCGGGACGTTGCTTCGGCTGTGCGAGGAAATAGCCCTCTATGCGGCAAGGGCGAATCTGGTTTCAAGGTCGGACCTGCCGGACCTTGTTTCCAAGCATGTGGCAGCGAGCCTGGGCGTCCTCGCCGTGCGCCCCCCACGCCCTGGGGAGGCGTGGGTTGATGTGGGCTCCGGTGCCGGGTTCCCTGGGCTCGTCATCAAGGCCTGTGAGCCCCACTTGAAGATGGTCCTCGTGGAATCGGTCAGGCGGCGCGCTATCTTCCTCGAGAGGGCTAGTGCGGTCTTGGGTATGTCGGGCCTTTGGGTGGTGGAGGAGAGAGCCGAGGTTCTCACAACCGCTTCACTTCGCCGTACTGTGGGTTCGGGCGGTTCACCCCACTCGGAGGACTTTGCCTTCCCTGCCGTGGTGACAGCCCGCGCGGTGGCAAAGCTACCCAAGCTGCTCGAAATGATAGATGGCATCTCGTCTTCAGGCACGCAGCTGCTTACCCACAAAGGCCGCGACTGGGCCGAAGATGTCGGCGCAGCGAGCGACACGATGCTTGCTCGCGGCTGGCGGCTGCTTGGGGTACTGAGACCTTCCTGGTCGCCCTCTACGATCCTCAGGCTGCAGCGCGCATAGGTGTGCGGCCTCCTCCCTGCTGTCTCGCGGGTGAGGCCCGGGCCAGCCGCAGCGTGCCGGTGGCCTGGTGAATGTGCGGCCTCCATTCTGCTGTCTCACGAGTGATGTCTTCGGCCCAAAGGTTACACGGCTGATGGCTGCTGGGGACCGCCGAGGCAAGGATTCTGTATAAGTTTCCCGAGCCGCCAATAGCGCATCTACATGGCACTCGGCGTGTTTTGCGTGCGCCTCCGATGTGTGCAAGGGAAAAGGGGCCGGGGGCACATGCTTGGAACGATACTTGCAAAGGCCAGGGGCGGAGAGTGGAGTCGCCGGGCGGGTCCCGGATCGGTCAAGGAAGCGCGTGAGGATCCGGGTCCCCCGGCGAGGCGTTGCCGTATAGTGCGCACTTCCCTTGAGGAGGCCTGACGCTGGCGGCTAGGTCTCGGGGATGCTGGGCTGCCGGGGCAGCTCCAGGTGAGGCGCTCACATGGAGGCGCGTCTTTCCACCTCGGGGCTGCTGCCGCCGTGGTTTCCTCCCACCCTTCTGCAAGCGGGGACCGGGGGTGCCGGCAGGCTCACCCGGTCCCCAGCCCCCGGTTACAGGATGGCTGTTGTGGCCAGACCGTGCTGCTTCTTCAGCCGGTCGAAGTGCTGGCGGCTCATCCCCAGAAGCTCGGAGGCGAGCCCAGGGCTTCCTTGGGCAAGCCGCAGAGCTGCTTCAAGCTCTTCTGGGCCCAGGGCCTTCTTCGTGTACTTGGCAGTGGGTTCCATGCGGCCCGCAGACTTGACGAACTCGAGGAGCCCCACCGACACCGCATCGGTCCTGTGTTGTTCCTCTGCGTCCTTGATCGCGGCTATTGCGCGCATGATGGCCATGCGCAGCTCCCGGACGTTTCCTCCCCAGGGCCGCACGGATAGTAGGCAGATCACGTCTGGGTCGAGAAAAGCCGGTAGCCATTCGGATCGGCCGCCTTCCTTCTCCCACAGGTGTTCGATGAGAAGCGGGAGGTCGCGGATCCTCTCGCGCAAGGGTGGCAGCCGAAGGATTCCGCCAGCAAGGCGATTGAACATATCGCTTCTGAAGATCCCTTCGTCGGCAAGCCTCTCGAGCGGCCTGTTCGTTGCGGAGATCACCCGCACCCGTACTTCCTTCGAGCGCGTATCGCCCAGGCGCACCACTTCCCCGCTGTCCATGAAACGAAGCAGCAGCCCTTGGTCCTGCTCCTTGAGGTCGGCCACTTCGTCGAGGAAGAGGGTACCACCGTCGGCCAGGTGAAGGATCCCGTCGCGGTCTGCCTTGGCGTCGGCGAAGGCGCCTCGCCGCACCCCTTGTAGAACGCCTTGGAACACATCGCCGCGGTTTGCGGCGCAGTTGATCGGAACAAACATACCGCCACGCGCGCTGAGCTCGTGAAGGCCGCGGGCTATCAGTTCCTTGCCGGTGCCCGTTTCACCGAGGATCAGCACGGGCACTGCGCTGCGGGCATATCGCTCGGCGTCCCTCAGCATGAGCAGGCACGAGCGGCTGGCTGTGCGATAGCCCAGTTTCCACCAGACCTTCGAGGGCTCCCATCCTGCCAGGCTGCGCCTCATCCTGCGGGCGGCGCGCTTGAGGTCGAAGTTGGCTGTGGAAAGGGTTGATGTGCTATGCGTGGCTCCAGAATCTATGTCTGCCTTGAGTAGCCACTCCCGCGGCCCCACGACTTCGTGGCGGAGCCAGAACCCCACGGCGCCGCTGGTGTTGTCGATCCTGTCCAGGATGGCGGCCTCGGCCACGCCATCGAGGGCTGCACCAACCGCCTCGATCCAAACCGACACAACCTCGCTTTCGAGGACCTCCCCCAGATCTCGGAAGATTTTCAATGATTTCTCGAAACGCTCCAACGCTGCCTCTGGCTTCCCTGCCCGGGCGAGTGCCGTGCCGGCAATGCGCAATGCTCTGGCTTGTTCCCAGGGCCAGTGGCGACGCCCTGCCTGTGCCGCGCAGTGCATTGCACGGGAGGCGGCCTCCGTGTACTTGCCTTCGGCGAGGGCAAGGAACGCTTCATTGATGGCCAACTCAAGCGCGAGCTCTGGCCGCGCGGAGAGGTTGCTACCGTACTCTGTTCGGATTCTCTTCAGCAGCCCGCGTGCCTCTGAGTGTCTGAACCTCAAAAGGGCGAGCTCGACCATTGGTTCTAGAGCGACAGGAATGTCGGCCGGGGCTGGGACTTCCTGGAGACCCTCGAGGGCTGCGCTGAAGAGGCGTTCGGCCTCCTCTAACTCGCCGCCTCTCATCTGGCATATGGCCATGCCGAGCTTCAGTCTGTGCAGCAGCAGGCTTGATGCCGAGGATCCGGTGGCCTTTGCTATGGAGAGGGAGAAGACCTCGTTGGCCTCCCTCAGAAAACCGAGCGTCACCAGCCAGAACCCTCGGTTTGCTGCAGCCGCGGCCTCGGAGGCGAAGTCCCCAGCTCTCCGATACATCTCCACGGCCTGTGCCGCGGCCTGCTGAGCGCTTCTATAGTCTCGCTCTCGGCCGAAGCCTATTGCCATTGTGAGGAAGGCGTCCCCTGCCAGCACTGTGAGCCCGGAGGACTGCGCAGCTGCTGCCATTCGCGCCCCAATCGACCGGCATTCGGCACCCCGCGAAAGCTTTGCGTTGCATTTGGCCACAACAAGGTCGCTTAGGATCTCTGTCCATTCGTGCCGCCAGTCTGTAGGTTCGTGGCTCATGTCAGCACGGGTGGAGTCTATCAGGGCCATTCCCGCGGCAGGCTGTCCATTTTCCGCAAGAATCGACGCCCGCACAGAGGCGACCAAGAGTCGCTGGGGGTACGCAAGATCCCGGCAGACGTCCAATGCCGTCGCGATGCCTTCGGAGAGACTCTTGTTCGGTGCTCTTCCCAGATGCAGATTCGCTTCGACGAGCAGCGCTGCCGCCTCCACGCTTGTTGGATCCTGGCTCCAAGTGGTGGTTTGACCGAGGGCCGGTTCCAGCGCGCGGACTATGCCGAGCCAGTTCCCACAGAGCGCATACGACCAAATCTCATCGACTAGTCGGCGGTCGATACTGATCCAAGAACCCTCTTCGTTGGTTCCCATTGCGGGCTCCTCGAAACAACGCCAGGCGTATGGCGGTGTCTATGCTGCCTCTAAGCTAGGGCTGTTTTTCTCGTGCGGCAGTCACCCATACAGAGATGAGCCTCGTTCACTGTTGTGGACGCTTGCCTGCCGACGGTTGTCGGACATCCAGTCGCGGCAGCCAGGAACGGCCAGTGCTCGGGGTTTTCTCGCCGTTCTACATAGGTGTACCAGTGCATCGCATCAGCGGTGCCACACGCGAAAACCAGTGCCAGCAACACCGAGAGAACGACGACCAATCGTCTGCTAAGTGACATGGCTTGCCTCCATTGCAAGTGTTCCCCGTTTTCTGATGAGCATTCTACGCCAGCATCTACTGTTCCTTGGGGCGCAGTTCATAGCAGAAGATTGCCGGGATGCCTTCCTGGTCGCTCGGTGGTCCCGGGGTTCCAGCGGTCTGCGAGGCGCTGCCGAGCGCGACCACTCCAGTTCGGATGAAGACACCCGGGGCTAGGACGAGAAAGAAGTCAGTCTTCGGATCGCCCTCACCGTGTATAACCACTTGCCGAATGTATCGTCCGAGGGAGTCGAAGACGTCATAAGAAGCGGGACACCCCGGAGGCGGGGTCAAGGAGCTCCTGCTGCTAGACACCCACAGTTCTGTTCCAATAGCATCGATTCCGTATATGTCCCTGTGGTACTTGCAGACATCTATTCGGTCTGCCCTCTTGGCTGAAGCGCGTATCCTCTGCCTGGCTTCTTCCATTTCCTCCGGCGTACGAGCCAGGCGCTCGTAGTCACGAGATATGATGCGAACGCGGCGCCCTTCGGGAGTGGCTGCGACCATCGTGTAGCCCGTGAAGTCCGGTGAGAAGTAGATCAGGCCATCGGCGCCAACGGCTGGGCCAATGATGTCGAAGTACAGCTCCTCCTGAACCACGTACGGTTCGTCTCGGTGGACCTCTATTGTATTGGCAGTAAGGGTCGTCACGTGTTCTCCGGCACGATCGAAAAGGGCGATTTCCTGGTTGATAAATCCAGTCTGTTCCGAGGCGTATACGTGCGAGAAGGCAAGTGTGAACCCGCCGCCCGGCGTCCTGGCGGCCCGCGTGATGCTGATCCAGTGACCGGCGGGCATTTGGGGGTGCCATCTTCCATTCCAGTTGCCTTCGGTAGAGAACAGGGTGATCCAGGGGCTGCCGTCGAGGACCGCCAGTGTTCCCGGTGCTGCTTCGAAGAGGACGGCCGGCCCGAGGAGCTCGCCCGGGCCCTCGCCCTTTCTTCCGATGCGCCCGAGATACTGGCCCTTCCAAGAGACCACATGAACGCAGCCAAGGCTGTAGTCACTGAAGTAGAAGGTACTATCTGATGCCATGGCTGCGCCCGAAATCTGCCCGAAGCGCAAGGCGCCCGTAGAGTCCTCGGCCAGGAGGCGCCAGCGTTCCACGGCCTCTAGGTGCTGGGTGCCGAAGAGAGGTTCTGCGGGATTCTGGACGTATTCCACTCCATCGCGGGTCGTCCGCTGGCCGAGCCACCTGGGCTGCTCTGGAGGCCCTGACTGGTCCCGGCTACAAGAGACCTGCAGCCAAATGGTAGCGGCGAACCAGAGGAACAGAAGCGAGGTGGCCAGGAGGGCTGAGTTATTTGCCAGGCGTAGGCGCTCAGGCGCGTTGCGGCGATCCAGTGCGTGCACCATGCCACTCCCCCACACGTAGCCGGCGGTCGACTCCGATGGAATTGTACTGAGGGCGGTGTCGGTCGTCAACTAGACAGTAGGCCTTTCGGGTCGCCCCTCCTTGATTAGGTCTGAGCTGTACCCTGGGAGTTGTCTTCATCCTCCGGTCTACTGCCTGGCTGACCAGCGACAGGACGGCGTCGGTATCTAGGATGTCGTAGCAGATGATGGTGAGATCACCTTCGTAGGCTGGTTCTTTTCCCGAGGCGGTTCCCTTTGCTGCCATATCTGCAGCGGTGTTTCCTTTGATGATAATGAAGGTCCGAGCGTCGAGCAGAAAGGGTGTATCCCACCAGGGGTCGAGATTGCCCAAAAGGAGTACCTGAGAGACAAAGACGCCACTCGCATCGAAAACGTCCCACGTCAGTGCGACGCCGTCAGGGCATGCGTAGAAGCCAGAGCTGGGGCAAACCCAAAGGGTCCCCTCGATCCAAGCATATTCTTGAATCTCCCTGAAGAACGGCGACGCTGTCACTTCCTTGGCCCGCGTGAAGGTGTGTCTCATCTCTTCCTCTTCCTGTTCGATCATCCATGACTGTCGCCTGACGTGTTCGTGTTCCCTATCGATGACTCTGACAAGGTTGCCCTCGCAATCTACTGCGTGGAGACGGTATTCGCTGAATGAGGGGGCAATGTAGACCAGACCATCAGGACTACTGCAGCTCCTTGGTATTGCAGCGGAGCTCACCTCGGTCATTGAATACGGTCCCCGGGGTATTGTGAAAGTCAACGCGTCGTACCTTGAGCGGAGATGGCCCAGGCGATCGAAAAAGGCAAGGACTCTAGTGAAATGCCAGCCGTCTTTCCGGGCGAATCCCAGGGTGCCTACGCAGGCGAGCAGGCTTTCACAGACAGGGACTCCTCTGTCGAAGGCGGCCCACTGGGCGCCGTGATTGCTGAACTGGGCAGATTTGCCGGAGCCAGTGCGGGATTCGATGACGACGAAACGGGAAGACCCGTCAAGGACAATGAGGCTATCTTCCCTCCAGGGGAAGGTCGAGATGGGGACGTCAAACTCTCCGGGGCCCTCTCCGCGTGAGCCGATACTCCTTAGGTACTCTCCTCCGGGTGAGACCACATGGATTCGTTGGAGGAGGTAGTCGGTCATGTACAGGTTGCCGTCGGGGCCAAGGGATATGTCGGATACGGCCCCGAAGAGTGGGTTTCCTAGGCTGTCCGTGCTCGGAAGCCTCCATCGCTCGTCGAGGCGGCAGCGCCTTTGACCAAGGAGCGGATCTGATGGGTTCCGCACGTACTCGACGCCATCCTGGATCCTGCGCTCCCCATGCCAGGCGGGCATGTTGGTCCCCTTGTGGTCTGTACGTTCACTGCTGCAAGAAGCCCCGCACACCAGAATGGTGAGGAACAGAAAGGCAGAGATGGCCGGTTTGGGGGCAGTTGGCATTGCTGGCCTCTCCTATCTGTAGTTGGGGGTGGCGCCCTCCCCTGATTCCCTGCGTGGTTCGTGGCAAGAGGTCGCTGGGACGCCGTCTCTTGCCTGAGGCGTGGATCCCCTGTCTGGGCTGTTCAAACTCTTGTAGCGTGCAGGCCGGGCGCTCAGGCGCGTTGCGGCGATCCAGTGCTCGCACCATGCCACTCCCCCGCACGTAGCCGGCGGTCGAAGTCCGACGCAATCGTACTGGGAGCAGTTGTCGTTCGTCAATCAGATAAGGCCCTTTACGGATGAGATTGCGCCTATCGCACCCAAATCGCATTCTTGAAGGTGCCTTGGATCTTCTGTCATGCCCTACGGGCTGAGGCCGGACGGCCCGCAGATATCGGGCGTGGGTGCGTGGGGCTTGTCGGCGCGACAAGCGGTGCGGGCGGAGGGACGCCGCTGGCCGCAAGCAAGTGGCGTGCCAGGCGGTGCGGTTTGGCCCCTCTCACTCACTGACGCTAACCGGTTGTGTGACAAGGAGTTATGGCGAGTCCCTGGGCGCTTGGGGCCGGCCGAGCGGTCCGATGTGTAACATGTACTGCTCGTGCTGGCACGAGGTTACACGTCGCGTGTCGGTGCTGGCGTTCCAGGCGGCCGTCTTGGGACCCGATGGGACGAAGGTGTGTCGTGTCGCGGGGGTAGGTGCAGGCAGGTCCATGTTACGCTGCCGCCCGCCCGCTCAGCCCTAGGGCCCGGAGCCCTTTCGACCCGGGTGTGCTATCTGACTGCACTGTAACTACTTGCACTCGTCTCGTCGGCGGCTCCGCTAGGCTGCGCTGGAACAAGACTTGCTGTCTCGGGTCTGGGCAGAGGCGTTGGAGGCGGGGCGCGGCCCAGGTTTTTGAAGCCGCCCGCGCGGGCCGCGCTCCCGCCGACACTCCAGCGCTCCTGGATCCTGCTCCTGCCGAGTCGACAGTTTGAGGTTGCGCCTATGGGAAAGCGGCGAGCGGCCGTATTGCTTGGTGCGCTCTTCTTGGCGTCTGTAGCTGCCCCTGCAACTGACCACCAGATCGAAGCCTCGGTGGATCTCGGAGGGACTACGCTGGCCCGCGTGGTCGTGCTGAACGCCTACGACAACGTGGCGATCTCGCCTCCAGCCCTCCTACAGTCCCTGGTCTTGCTGCGAGAGTTCTGCTCGGAACAGCGGGCGGCCGGCACCCATACTGAGCGGAGTCTCATAGAGATACAAAGCTTGCAGTTGGGGCAACCACTTGATCTGTGGGGCCAGGCGGGAGAGTCGATGTGGCGCACGCGGCTGTGGGATACTGCGATCTGGCTTCCCCCGACCCTCCGAGAAGAGCCCGGCGGTGGTGACTCCTTGCTGACTAGGTGGGGTGACGCCGTGTTTGTCGGACCTCCCGCCGCTGGGCTGAGGCGGCTGCGGAGTTGGAGTCAGGAGTTGTGGGGTACGCTCCCTCTGGCTAGCCTCGAAGATTTTCGCGAGGCTTCGAGAGCGTCGCTCCCCGTGGTCATGGCGGCAGCTGGAGTGTGCGTGGAACTGGAAGAATTGAGCCTGGGTGAACTTCCGAGCACGCTTGCGTTCGCGCGGCCAGGGGCGCAGCCTATCGCTTGCCAAGCCGCCTGGGTGCTCGGCTCAGCCCAGCGGGATGGGGTGAGCCGGATGGACTTCCTGAGGGTCCCTTGCCGCATCGGGCCCCTTTCCAGAGAAAAGCCTGAGTGTTACAGGCCAGGGAAGCTACTGGTCCTTGTCCTGCAGTCCCTTCGGCAGTCTAGCGTGGCCCGGATTGATGAAGAGGATTTGCGACGATTGTTGAAAGAGTGGCTCCGGCACTCGGTGGGGCATGAGAGCGGGGCTCCGGCTTTGGTCCATTTGCCGCTTTCAGAGATCCACACGAGCCTGGACGCCCACCGGCTGCTGCTGGCGAGTGGGGACGAAGTCGCTGCGGGACCGGTCCTCCTCCAGAGTGCTCGGGTCAGGTTCCGGATGAGCTCACATAGCGGCCCGGCTCAGGCCGGGCGGTCTGCCAGCACGGAATCTCTGCAGTCACCCACGATTCCCCGCATTGAGCTGGACAGCCCCTTCCTCTTTGCCGTTGCTGACTCCGCAGGGACCATCCTACTTCTCGGGCGCTTCATGCACCCGCCAAGTCTCGCCGTTGCTGTGCGCGAGTAGCCAACTTCGCCGAATGCATCGGAAGGCCGGGCAGACGTTTCACGTGGAACATCGAGGTCGAAATAGCTAGTTTGACGAATGCCTCTCGTGCTGGTAACTTGGGACCGGCATCGGCGCTTGGCCGCGTTCTGGACAATCCGGTCTCCGTGGGCACCCGGTCTGCTTGCGCGTGGGGGCTGGGCCACAGCGTGGGCTGAGGCGCTCTCGGGGGACGTCGCCACCTAAGGTCCGAGGGTCCAAATGGCAAGGATACTGGCCGTCGCCAACCAGAAAGGCGGTGTGGGCAAGACTACAACCGCTGTGAACCTCGCTGCGTCGCTGGCGCTCCTGGGCCAGCGAGTCCTGCTGGTGGATCTGGATCCTCAGGCAAACGCGACCTCCGGGCTAGGCATCGAGCCGGATGAGGAAACGCCGACGGTGTATGAGCTGCTTCTGGGAGGGGCAAGGCCGCGGGAGGTGCTTCTGGGTACAGAGGTCTCCGGCCTGGAGGCCATACCTTCTGCGCCTCGGTTGTTTGGGGCTGAAGTAGAATTGGTGGGGCTCGAGGGCCGCGAGTTCATACTAAGGAGAAGTCTGGACGAGCTCGCCCCGTACTTCGGGTTCGTTCTGATAGACTGCCCCCCTTCCCTTGGGCTGCTCACGCTGAACGCACTCGTAGCGGCGCACTCGGTGCTGATCCCGATGCAGTGCGAGTACTATGCACTTGAGGGCCTCAGCAGGCTTTTGCAGACGATCCGCCTGATCCAGGAAAGTTTGAATCCAGATCTGACTGTCGAGGGGGTCTTGTTGACCATGTACGACGGTCGGCTCACGCTTTCTCAACAGGTTGCGGATGAGGCTCGCCGCTTCTTTGGCGACAAGGTCTTCCGCACCGTCATTCCACGCAACGTGCGTCTTGGCGAGGCACCCAGCTTTGGGAAGCCCGCGGTCCTGTACGACCCGAAGTGCGCGGGAGCAAGAAGCTACCGGGATCTCGCCGAGGAGGTGATTGGCAATGCCACGCAAAGCGCTAGGAAAGGGTTTGAGGGCGCTCATCCCTGAGCCCGAAGCAGTGGACGTGCTTCGGGGGGCTGCGGGCGAGGAAGAGGAGCGAGCGGGCAGGCCTCCGGGGAGTTCCCAGGAGCCAGCGGTGGAAGCTTCGGAGCAGCGGGCCGGTGCCTCCACGACTTCCAGCTCAGTAGGTTCTGGGTTGCCGGTTGCGCGGCGAGAGGCGCTGAAGTACGTGCGCGTTTCTGCGATCGTGCCCAATCCCAGGCAGCCTCGTTCCAACTGGGAGCCTGAGGACCTTGAGGCGCTGGCTCAGAGTATTCGGACAAACGGACTCCTGGAGCCCATCATCGTGCGGCAGGTGGGTAACCAGTACGAAATAGTGGCTGGGGAGCGCAGGTGGCGCGCGTGCAAGATCGCCGGATGGACCGAGATTCCGGTGATTGTGAGGCCCTATGAAGACCAGGCTAGCCTCTTGGCTGCCCTTGTAGAGAACGTGCAGCGCTCGGATCTCAACCCTGTGGACGAGGCGAGGGCATACCGCATCCTTGCGACAGATTTTGGGCTGAGCCACCAGGAGATCGCTGAGCGGGTGGGCAAGGACCGCGCCACGGTGAGTAATCTGTTGCGCCTCCTGGGCTTGCCGCGTGATGTCCTGGAGCTGGTTTCACGTGGAACCTTGAGCGTGGGGCATGCGCGGGCACTCCTCGGGCTGCCTCCGGAGAAGCAATCGTGGGCGGCCCGCCGCGTGGTCGAGGAAGGTTGGTCGGTGAGGAAGACGGAAGCCTGGGTGCGGCGCGAGAAGAGAGCGGCCACCACTGCAAGGAAGTCAGAGCCGGAAGAGAATCTCCAGAGAAAGGCGGAGTTGAGACGGATCGAGGAACAGCTGAAGAGGCATTTGGGCACGAGGGTGAGACTGACTGCGCATGCGACGGGGGGGCGCTTGGAGATCTCATTTGCCAGTGACGAGGAGTTGAGCCGAATCCTGGCTTTGATGGGCATTGTCATCTACTAGAACTAGCTCGCATTTCACGAAGAAGGTCAGGCGCTGGAGCGGATCCGCACGGCGCAACAGTTGCTCTGGGAGGAAGGACGGTTGGGCCTCGGTTCGGGACAACACTTTGCAATTACAGTGGTTACACCATCCGGCGCAAAGACCTACCAGTTCCTGATCAAGAGAGTAACCCTCGTCGTCCTTGCGGTATTGCTCAGCCTCGGACTTGCCCTTTACGCCGTCGGATTGTTGGTGCTGGGTGACCTGTTGAGACGCGCTCGTAAGGTGGAGGCGCTGGAATCGGAGAATGTGCAGCTGCGCCTCGAGCTGGCAAGACTGAGGGAAATTGAAGGACGTCTGGACGAGCTCGAGAGGACAAAGGCTGCGCTACTTCGCCTCGCGGGTGTGGAACCGGCCCTGGAGGACTCGATGGAGGCGCAAGATCGAGGTCCCCTTGGGGCGGGGCTCACGACGCACTATCGGCCCGTGCAGCCTGGTCCGGCACCCGCGGCGCCGGAACTAGAGGAAATAAGGCGATACATACGCCGGGTGCCGCTTGTGGGGCCGCTGACGAGAGGCTTTGGAGAAGTCAAGGACGCCGGGGTGTTCCATACAGGCGTAGACATAGCTGGTAAGACCGGGGCCCGGGTTCACGCCGCCGGAGATGGCGTCGTGTCTTTGGTCGCATTCGATCGGACCTTTGGTCTCATCGTTGTGGTCGCTCATACGCCACAGCTGAGGACCATGTACGGGCACAACTCGAAGGTTCTGGTGAAGATCGGCGACTCGGTTGCTGCGGGCGAAGAGATTGCGGAAGTTGGGAGTACGGGGGTCAGCTCCGCCCCCCACCTCCACTTCGAAATCCAGTGGAAAGGAAAAGCCGTAGACCCGTTGCTCGTACTTGAAGGCTTAGCGCCAGTGGTGGAGGGATAGGCCAGTCTGGAGCCGCCGAGCCCGGGGCAATCCGGGGGTTGCGCTACTCTGTGCCTAGTGATACCGTGCAATAGAAGGCTTCATCCTTTCGACAGATAGATGCCCTTCCGATGCGCGCAGCTGCGGACGGGAGCCACAGCCTACGCGCAGGATACAGTAGCAATCACTATCTGCTCGCGAGGTGCCGATGTTCAGGAAGTCGCAGCCGGCCCCGAAGCAACCGAAGCCGGTCAAGCCGGAGCCGCCTCCGAGGCGTGACCGCAAGGAGCAGTCCTTTCTTCAGCGGGGAGTGCGCATGAAGGGCGACCTCCTAGCTGATGGGGACGTCCGGGTAGAGGGCGAGGTTGTAGGCACGTTGCAGGTGGGGGGCGCCCTTGTGATCGGCCCCGGAGCCTCGGTAGAGGGCCTTATGAAGGGCGATGACGTGGTCGTGCATGGAAAGGCCAAGGGAACGATCGAGGCAGGCCACCGCATTCATCTGGCGAGAGGTGCCCGCGTTGAGGGGGACCTCTTCTGCGAAAGCCTGATTATTGAAGAAGGGGTCTATTTCTCTGGGAGGTCCCACATGGGCGAGCGTCGGCTCGAGAAGGGGACCCCTGGATTGGCACGGGGGGGCGGGCGATCGCTGGAGACGCCCCCAGCCACGGCCAACCACCGGGGGCAGACTAAGCCCGCGCCCAATAAGACCCCCGTATCGGCCAAGCCGGAAAGCTAGATCGTGGGTTATCCACGCCTGCCCGCACCGACGTTGATAGATCGTGGATAGCGTATCCACTTGTTTGGCGGGAAGATAGGAACAGCATCTTCCGAGCCTGAACCACTTTTCCACACCTGGGGATTTCCCGTCTGGGCCACCCTCCTGCGCCTGGAATGAAGTGGCAGGCTTCGCGTGCAGTACCCCTGGCGGTCGTCCTTGGCCAGGGGCCCCAAGGAGTGGTTTCGAGTTTCGCTGAGCATTTGGCCGTGCGGCGCTGGCTCAGCGCGTATGTGGCATGGGGACGGATCCATGAGAAGGCTCCTGGTTGTTGCTCTGGCTGGCGGGAGTGTCGCCGCTGTTGCGTTGCTCGCCTTGCGGGCCCACGTGTCGCTCGGACCGGTAGTTGTCGCTTCTTCTGCGATCCCAGCGGCCTTGCTTGCAGTCTCTGGTCGGCGCCTGTGGAACGCCGTGCCGGACGTGGTCTTCGGCGCGATCGACACAGGGCTTCTGGCCATTCCGGCGGTCGCGGGTGCGGCTGCCTTTGGGGTCCTCGGCGCCGTAGCTGGTGGCGTCGTGGGGGACGCGGTGACCGATTCCATTGCGGGCTTCTTCGAGGGCGCAGCGGCTGAATGGTTGCGGAGCAAGGGGCTGGAGAGTGGCAGGGAGGCGCTCACGGCCTCGCTTGGCAAGATGGCAGGCTGTCTGTTCGCCGGTGGGCTCGTCTTGTGGATTGCGTCTTTGCTGGGCCTCAACCTGCGATAAGCGCGGGGGGGTGCTTTCGGTTGACATGCCTCTTCGGGCGCAAATAGACTGCGACGATGTCGTCGAAAAGCCGCTTCTGAAGTTGCTGTGGGTCCGACTTGGTCCCGCGGGAAGCGCTGTTCCGCGCCTGCCGCGAAGAGGTAGGAAGGTGGGAGGCGAGCAGATGCCTTCGAGAACCAAAACGATCACGCGTACTGTTTTCCTCTTGTCCGTCGTGGCCGGGTCGGCACTCGGACTCCTGGGTTTCGGTTGCAGTGAGAAGGAACCTGCTCCCGTGACTGACCACCAGGCTCCGCGCGTTGAGATCCTCTACCCAGAGACGTACTCGCGTTTCGAGTACCTGGTCCGCGACAGCGTGGACATCGTGGTCGAGGTCCGGGACAACGGCGCGATCGATAGTGTTCAGATATGGTGTGCGTACGTGACCGACAGTATGGCTACCAAGCTGGCGACTCTGCTGGCTCCTGACAGCGGCTATGTCTACAAGTACCACTGGATCACCACCGGGTTCATCGAGACGGGCTCCAGGGGGCAGATGTACGCCGTGGCGATCGACGCTGCCGGGAACAAGGGCATTTCACAGAAGGTACGCTTCGCGGTCATCAATACCAAGGAAATCGGTCCGCCGCTGGCTGTCGCCACTGTCACACCGCCCGAGGCAACCGTAGATGATATCTTTGTCTTCGACGCGCTTCGTAGCCAGGACCCGATCGACGACCCTTCGGTCATGTGGGCCGTCTGGGACTTCAACGGCGACGGGCAGGTCGACGCCGAGGGGATGGGCTATGAGAAGATGGAGTACAAGTATGACTGGCCTGGTCGCTATTACGCTGTCCTGGCACTGTACAATACCTATTTCGACAAGCCCGGCTATGACACCGTGTCTGTGATGGTGCTGCCCTCCGGCGGGCGGCCGCATCCTCCCCATGACGACTACCTGCTCTTGCCGCCCGGCGACTATGCTCTTGGTCTTCCCGAATGTGATGGTCCTTTCGACTACAACGAAATGACTCCTACGCAGCTATACACACACAATACAAGTGAGATGATGATAGAACGCTTGGAGGTCAGCCAGGGTCTGTATGCACAGTTCCTGACCGAGGCGGTCAGGGCGGAGCCTCCGGCTATCTGGATTGACCCTATCCACTACGACATCTTTTGGATTGACGGCGATGAGGAGCACTACATTACTACGTCGCCGTCATATGAGCTCGGCTTCTTGATCTTTTGGGATCCCTCGAGGCAGATGTTCTATCCATTTCCGCCTTCAACGGCAGACCTTCCGGTCCGCGGCATTAGCTGGTATGGCGCCCGCGCGTACTGTGCTTTCTACAATCTTCACCTTCCCACAGAAGCACAATGGGAAGCCGCCGCGCGGGGTGCGCTCTCTGATACGACGTTGATCTACCCCTGGGGAAGCGCCGAGGATCTTGAGTACCGGAACATCGATCCCACGAGGGCCTGGTACACCGTCGATGCCTCCGCGCCGCGGGAGGGCCCCTTGCCCGTCGGCTCGTTCCCGGAGTTCGCCAGCTGGCTTGGGACGCTTGATCAGGCCGGTAACGTGGCTGAGTGGCTCGATGACTGGTACGAGCGCGACCTGTACGAGATCCTGTACCAGGAGTTCATATCGACGGGTGTGGCACCGGCGGATCCCACTGGGCCAGACGAAGGGGACTGGAAAGTCGTCCGGGGTGGGTCATTCCTCGATGAGGCACCCTACTTGCGTGTCACCGACAGGAGCGGGCGAGATCCCAGCAGGCCGTATCGAGATGTTGGGTTCCGGACGATCTACATGGTGGTTCCCGAGTAGGCCCGCTTAGGGACGAGCGTAGTGATGACCCCGCGCACTGCTCTGGCGCATCCAGGGGGCAAGGTGTGGTGAGCAAGTCCCAGGGCAAAGCCAGCCTCCTCGCGCTAGGCGGGGCGTTTCTGCTTTTCTTGGTACTGGGGCCCTGGGTCTTCCTCTCTGGGAGAACCTATCAACCCACAACTGAGGACAGGTCCGTAGCCTTCAGCAATCCCGCGGTCATGCCCGGCGGGGGATCGAGCTGGTGGGGCTCCCTCTACTACTCCGACGCGTACCGCCCGGCCTGGCGGCCATTAGCGACTCTGAGCCTGAAGCTCCAGCGTTCACTTACGAACAAGAAGGCAGACTTTGTCAGGTTCAATGCCTTCGTACTTGGCGGTATCGCGTGCTTACTAGTCCTCCTGCTATACCGCCTCGGTGTTCCGTGGTGGCTTGCTGCTCCGGCAGGAGTCCTGCTCGAGTTGCACCCCTCCAACGTCGACCTCGTGGCTTCCCTGGCCGCGAGGGCCGACCTCCTGGCCTGGTTCTTCTCCCTGGCCTCTCTATTGTTCTATCTCGAGCTGCGAAGGAGGGCGGCCAAGAGTCGAAGCTCCCGAGGATGGACGTACACTCTGGCAATCGGGACTGCGCTCTCAGCATTTCTTGGACTGTTGTGCAAGGAGTCGGCGGTGCTGGTGCTGCCGGCGGTCCTAGGACTCGAGGTCATTCTGCGCTGGGGGCGACGGCTGCAGGAGAACCGGGGTGAAGTGGGCGCTGGGGCCGGAGGAGCCGCCGCTGCCATCCTTCTACTGCTTGTTGTCGTCGTCCTCTGGGGTGGGCTCCGCGCGGGAGCACTTAGGGGAGTACCCTGGGAGGTCCGGAAAAACGAGGCTGTGGACTACGTGTGCTCCCTGGAGGAGGACGAGCGAGTCAGGCTGGCACTCTGGCTGCCCTACTTCTACATTCGACTCTCGGCAGGGCTGGAGCCGGTGCTAGTCGACTACTCTCACCTTATTGCACACAGCAAGTGGTCGCGGCCCGTCGTCCTAGGGGAGCCCAGGACGTACACGCTTGGTGGTCCAGGTCGCCGCGAGATGCTCTTCGGCCCCGCCGTACTTGCCTTGCTCATCGTGGTTGCCCTCCTGGCGCTCAGGCGGGCGCCAGTTGCTGCTCTAGGCGCCTGGCTGGCGTTCCTTGGCCTGGTCGCTGTTATGCCGCTGCTACGACCGAATGGCGTGGTTGCCTCGGCGCGACTCCTGCTCCCGGTGATTACGGGCCTGACGGTCTTCGTGGTGGGGGTCCTGTGGGCGGTGGTCCGACGAACGGCTGAAGCCTCTGGCCCGGGGCAGCGCCTCGTGGTATCGCTGGTCTCCTCGGGGCTATTGCTTGCTGCTGCGGGGCTTGCGGGAGCCCACCTGCGGCCGCTTACTGCCGATTGGGAGTCCACAGCCTCTATGGTGGAGCGCATCGAGGCGCATACGGACTCCTCCCCGTTTGCGATCTTCTTCAGGGCCCGGGCAGCGATGGAGAGCGGCGACAAGCAGAAGGCTGCTGCATTGTTGATGGAGGGCATAAAGGTCTTCCCACGGAGCGCGGGCGCGCTTCTCGAGTTCGGGCTAATAAGCGCAGAGCGGGGGGATATGGGTCTGGCTGGCCGAGCCCTGCGTGACGCAGCCCTGGTCGCCCACGAGACGCGCCAAAGCCCCCTGATGAAGGTTAGAGCACACACGTCATATGGGACTTTCCTTGCCACACAGCACTTGCCGCAGCTTGCCTTGAAGCAGTACCTACTTGCTCTCGCGGCAGACTCGACTGATGTCTATGCCCTATCGAGAGCCGGGCACATAGAGGTCATGAAACCAAAGACGGCGCGGGCCGGAATCAAACACCTGGAGGCGGCGCTACGCCTTGACCCCGACGGGCGGTTGCTCGGGGAAAAGAGAAGCTTCTTCGAGAAGCTTCTGTCTGAGACGCGGGAGAAGCTGGCAGAGTTTGTCGA
Organism: uncultured bacterium; assembly: GCA_964388535.1. Lineage (GTDB taxonomy): Bacteria > Eisenbacteria > RBG-16-71-46 > CAIMUX01 > WJJG01 > CAYMBA01. The sequence goes on from CAYMBA010000004.1 coordinate 30,097, forward strand.
GGACTCGGCTGCTTACGAGGAGGCCCTGCGCCGTCTCGGACAGGCGGAGGGAAATGAGTAGACCTCAAGAGGCTCCACCGGCGTGGAGGCAAGGCGGCCCCCGGCTATTGGCACCGGGGGTTCTGCTCTCTGCGGTCCTGGTGTTGGCGGGAGTGTTGCCGGACGAGGCGCCGTGGGGCTTTGTTTCACGAGCCTGTGCTGCGCCGAGGGGCTACGGTCCCGGCCACTATAGTGTAGTGGTGCTCGATGGTCCGGCATTGCTTCCTGCACCCGGCTGGCCCCTCTGGCTCAGGGACCCAACCCAAGGACTTCGCCCCTTTGGCCCTTCGGGGCTTTGTTTCATCGGTGCTGAGGGAGACTCCGCCTTTCACTTCCTCCTTGCGGATGACTCGGGTGGTCTATTCCATTGCTGTGTAATCGACCCCGATGGCGAGTCAGGTCGCGGGCCCCGGATTGCCCTTCGACGGGTCCTTGAGCGTGATTCTTTCAAGCATACCTTCTCCGGCTATCGCGTGGTGGACTTCGAAGCTCTAGCGTGCGATCTGCCAAGACCTCGTCCCTGGCCGCCGCCCGACAGCTTCGACGTTTTCGTGTCGATTGAGGGGCGAGGCGAAGGCTTTCGTGATAGCACGCGCGTGGTTCGTCTGCGGGTTGTCGCCCTCGGGGGATGGGGGGAGTCGGTATGCACGGGCCAGCAAGGGATTGAGGTGGAAGCGCTAGGGGATGCTTTCTCCAGCCCTTCACCGTGGCACGGGTTTGTCCAAGTGGACGACGGAATAGCGGGTGTAGCGGTCTCGCCGCGCCGCGCACTCTTGGGGCTCGCCCGGGGACAGCCCCGCGGCGAGTTCAACGTCATGGGTACTGCGCTCTTTATCTACGATCGGGCAAGGCACCTTGCGGCCCGAGTAAGGACCCGCTCCCTTGGCATCCTATCTATCGGGGGCCTCTCGTTCGTCACGGAACGATTGATCGCGGGGGTTGATACCGATCAGCAGTGTCTCTTTGTGCTTACGTGGGACTTGGAGTTGGATCGGATCGAGCGCACATGCAGGTTCCCGATCGAGACCATGCTGCCCGGAGCTTTCGAGTGCGCTGGCATGTCGGTCGAGGGCGTTGCCGTTGACGATCGCGGTGATTTCTGGTGCGTTGTGGACCCGGCCGGGACTCGGTACAGGTTGCTAGACCGGAGCGCTGCTCCCGAGTCCGTGGCTGTCTTCGTGGCTGCGGAGATGCCCGTAATGTTGCGCTACGATGGGGGTTCCGTTTGGGAGACTGTCGGACTGGTCCCAGATACGTGGCGCCACAAGGAGAGTTCCAGATGAAGGCCGACAGCGGGGCCATGTCGCTGAGTGGTACGCGGATGAGGGCTCGTAAGCGGCGTGTTTGGCTGGGTGCTGCATTGGTGGTGGCGTCGGCCCTGGCCGTCGATCTCTGTGGCGTCGCGGATGCTGCCTCTCCCAAACCCCTGTGTTCAACCGACGGGATGGTAGTTTCCGAGGCTGCTCTGGCTTCTCTTGCTGGCGTCGAGGTGCTGGTGGCAGGGGGCAACGCGGCCGATGCTGCAGTGGCCGTGGGTTTTGCGCTGGCTGTGGTCTACCCGGAGGCTGGCAACCTAGGTGGCGGAGGATTCGCGCTGGTGCATTCGGTGTCTGGGCAGACTGAGGCGTTGGACTTCCGCGAGGTGGCTCCTGCAGCCTCTAGCCGGGAGATGTTTCTTGGCCCTGATGGCGCACCAGACGAAAGTCTGTCGACTCAGACGGCGCTTGCAAGTGGCGTTCCAGGAACGGTAGCAGGCCTGGCCCTCCTGCACGAGCGCCACGGAAGTCTTCCCTGGGCCAGACTCTTGGAACCCGCCATCCGACTTGCACGCAATGGGTTCGCCCTGGATGCCTACACGGCATCGAGTCTCATGAGGCACTATCGCAGGCTTTCACGGCATCCCGAGAGCCTTCGAATTCTGCTGAATGGTGGCCGTGGCTGGGAGGTTGGTGACACTCTCGTTCAACCAGAGCTCGCAGAGACCCTCGAGAGGATCGCGCGTCTGGGTCCAAGGGAGTTCTACGAAGGTAGGACCGCACAGCTGCTTGTTCGCGAGATGGAGTCTCAGGGTGGGATCCTTGCGATGGAGGACCTGGCGGACTACCGGGCGCTTGTCAGGAAACCGCTTCGTGGTACCTACAGAGGTTATACGATACTGTCCATGCCGCCTCCGAGTTCGGGTGGCGTGGCTCTTATACAAATGCTTGGAATAATGGAGCGCCTGGACCCTGGCAGTGTCACAGGGAATGGCTCTTCCCTCCGCATCCATCTGATGGCCGAGGCGATGCGCCGGGCATTCGCTGACCGCGCGGTCTACCTTGGCGATCCAGACTATAGTCCGATACCTCTAGACGGCCTGATCGCCCCCGGCTATCTCGATAGCCTCGCTTCATCCATTGATCCCAGACGCGCCTCGAAGTCTGACTCCGTGGGCGCTGGGAAGCCCCCGGGTTGGCGGAGATTCTTCGATGCGACAGGTTCTTGGAACCTCTGGGGCCGGGATGAGGAGACAACACACTTCTGCGTGGTTGACGGGGATGGCAACGCTGTTTCCGTGACTACGACATTGAACACATCCTACGGCAGCGGGGTGATGGTGACTGGGGCGGGATTCTTGTTGAACAACGAGATGGACGATTTCGCTGCTGCGCCGGGCAAGCCAAATATCTACGGTCTGATCCAGGGCGAAGCGAACGCCGTCAGGCCCGGCGCAAGGCCGCTCAGCTCGATGACTCCTACCATTGTACTGCGTGGCGATAGCCTTGCCTATGTTCTGGGGTCTCCGGGCGGCCCTAGAATCATAACCAGCGTGTTCCAGGTGCTTGCCGGTATGATCGACTTCGGGCTCGATCCCCAGGCGGCCGTGGATGCCCCAAGGGTCCATCATCAGTGGAGACCCGACACCCTATGGGTGGAGCGGCTCGGTTTCGCAGAGGATGTCTTGGATGCACTCCGTCGCATGGGACACCGGGTGTCCGAGAGGGGGAGCATGGGTTCTGTGCAGGTGATAGCGGTTTCCCATGGATCCCATGGGTGCCTCTCCGCGCGCGCTGCCGAGGTCTTCTCAGCCACCGGGCGCCGGATGGCCGAGGGCAGGGTCTTCCTTGGCGCTTCGGACCCGAGGCGGAACGGGTGCCCTGTGGGCCTGAGCGCCGGGAGGTTTGTCAGCAGGTGTGCGAGATGCGGGTTCTGGTAGGATGAGCAGTGGGGATCGCTCAGATGGCCACGGCGAGCGCTCGCGGGCCGAGCAGTTCGAGGTGCTTGGGTTCAATATGCCCCACGCGGATGAGACTATCCGCGCGGTGTTCATCACCGCCTGGCGTACACTGTGGTCGATGGGCAAAGGTGCGGGGGCGGCTTCCTTCATGCGTTCCGTCGCCGCTCTGGCGGCGCGAGGGCACAGCGTGCATGTCATACAGCCCCGGGGTCGCAAACAGGACGATCAAGACTTCTACGCTGGTGCCCAGTTCCACCGCTATGTGTGGCCAGAAGTATTCTCTGATCCATCAAAGCCCCTCCCCGCCAGGCTCTTCTCTCGCGCATGGCGCTATTTCGCTTATATCTGGCTGGCCTACCCGCGGGTTCTTCAGATAGCGCGACGGCTCGCTCCTGATGTGGTGATTGCGCTTGGCACTATGTCCGCCCCTATCGCACGCCGCGTTGCGGATCGATTGGGTGTGCCAATGGTCGGACGCTATTTCGGTGGCACTCTCTGCATGGGCTTGAACAACCGGTTGCGGTGGTATGGCAACTTCATGGACAGGATAGGATTCAAAGTGCCTGTCGAGGCAATGATCATGACGAACGACGGCGCGTCACACATGGAGGTGTTCAAGCGGCTAGGGGTGGATCTGAGGCCAGTGCACTTCCTGCGAAACGGCGTCGACTGTGAGCTGATGAGCCCGGGCCCAAGGCCAGCAGATTTGATAAGGAGCCTCGGGCTTCCTGACGATGCCTTCGTAATGCTGACTGTCACACGCCTGCACCCAGAGAAGAAGCTAGACCGAGCTATCCGCGCGCTGGCCGGTTTGAGGCCGCGCGTGAAAGACGCGTACCTGGTCCTCCTCGGGGACGGACCAGAGAGGCCTAGGTTGCAGGCGCTTGCAGAGGATCTCGGTGTGGCGGAGGCCGTGCTCTTCCCCGGTCCGGTGCGTAACGTCGAGCTGCCCCCCTGGTACAGAATGGCAGATGTCGTTCTTTCGTTGCTTGACCGCACCAATGCAGCGAATCCGGTTTTCGAGGCCATGGCCTGCGGGAGATGCGTGGTCGCACTGGACGTGGGAACCACGAGGGAGGTTGTGGTGGATGGACAGACCGGCGTGCTGGTAAAGGCCGATGAGCTCGGAAGGCTGCCTGAGATCCTTGAGCACCTGGCAAGGCATCCCGAGGAGCGGGAGGCGCTCGGGAGGGCCGCAAGGCCTCATGTGATCGATCTGTGTGGTAGCGTGGAGGAGAGGATGCTGCGCGAGGCAAGAATTGTTGAAGAGGTGGCCCGTACCCGCAGTGTCGTTGTGGGGAACGTGTATAAGGCTGGAGATGGAGCATAAGATGTCGCGTGTAGGGCGCTGGCTGGCCGCGGCGGGCTTTGCGATATCTCTTTCGGCACTGCTCGCCGCAGCTTGGGCTGGCAGCGGGCCGGGTGCCGCTCCTGGATTCAGGAAGGCACCGTACCTGCTCTTTGACGGCAAGCCCAGCCAGATGAGGCTCTGTTGGCAACTTTGGGAAGCGGATACTTGCGTCGTTTGCTGGGGGTGCGATTCAACTCAGGCGGATAGCGAGCTGGTGTCAGTTGAGCTTTCCACGGATCACTTGCATGTGATTGTGCTGGGCGGTCTTCTGCCAGCTCACCCGTACTTTTACAGCATCAAAGGGCAGACATGCTCCTTCACGGGCCAGTTTCGATCAGCGGCTTGGGGTGAGCAGGCTGATGCCGCTTTGATCGTATACGGCGACACAAGGTCCCAGCCCCAGATGCATGATAGCGTGGCAGCCGCGATACTGGACTTTGTAGGAAGTTCCAAAGCTTGGTATGGGCTTGTCCTTTTTGTTGGCGATGCGGTCGTCCATGGCGACAGCGAGGATAGCTGGGACGACGAGTTCTTCTCCCCTTCCATGGCTAACGTAAGGGAGCTCATGAGCTCGATGCCGGTGCAGGCCTGTATGGGCAACCATGAGGAAAGCGGCGCTCTCTTCGAGCACTACTTCCCATATCCGTTTCAGTGTGGTGGGCGCTATTGGTCATTTGACTACGGACCCGTGCACGTTGCGGTATTGGATCAGTACACCAACGCCTGGCCCGATTCTGCTCAGATAGCGTGGCTAGCCGAGGATCTGGCTTCGAGCGAACGCAAGTGGAAGATTGTCGTCCTTCATGAGCCTGGCTGGTCTGCTGGCGGGCATCCTGACAATGCGCTTGTGCGCGAGTGGGTTCATCCGCTGTGCGTGCGATTTGGCGTTGCGGCGGTTTTTGGAGGTCACAATCACTACTATGCCAGGGCTCTCGTTGACGGGGTGGAGCACATAACAACGGGCGGAGGAGGGGCGCCCTTATACACTCCAGACCTAGGGGCGCCACAGATCGTCTCTGCGGCCCGTGCCTATCACTTTTGTGCCTTGGAGATCTGCTCTGGGGTTCTCACCTTCAAGGCCGTGGGGATTGACGGCACCGTGCTGGATTCTTTTGTCGCCGGTCCGCCCGACGGGTGGGAGGAAGAGCTGCGTGGTGCTGTCCTAATCGACAAGCTCTATCCCAATCCGGCATCGGAGCGGGCTAGTTTGGTGCTTAGACTCCGAGTAGGCCAGGCCGTCGAAGCTGCGCTCTTCGATCCGGGGGGGCGAGTGGCTTCGCGCCTGGGCCATTGGGCACTGTCAGCAGGAAGCGTCGGCATCTGTTTAGACCTTGCCTCTGGCCGCTCGGGACGCCTTCCTACTGGGACGTATGTCCTTGCTTTGCACGGCGAGAAGGGAAGTGACTCGCGAAAGCTGGTCCTTGTGCGCTAGGGGGGGCCCGCTGCTCGGTCTATTTGCGCTGGTTCGGGGCCGGCGAAGTTGACACTGTGTCGCCCGGGCCATAGCATCGAGAAGCAGAACCAGGCCCGCGGGAGACGGGTCGTACTCAGCAGCAGGCGGAGACGATGGGGGACCGAATGGTGACATCAGCAAAGGCTGGCACCGGCCCAGCAGATGTGTTTCAGAAGTGCTATTCTTTCACGCGTGCTGAAGAGGCCAAGGCTGCTGGGCTGTACCCGTATTTCATACCCATAGAGGGGTCCGAGGGCACTGTCGTCACCATAGACGGTGAGCAGAAGATCATGCTTGGCTCCAACAACTACCTTGGCCTTACCCATGATCCGCGGGTGCTCAAGCGGGCCGAAGAGGTAACTAGGCACTACGGCACAGGTTGTACGGGCAGTCGATTTCTCAATGGAACACTGGACCTGCACGAGAAGCTGGAGGCCGACTTGGCCGACCTGGTTGGCAAGGAAGCCGCACTGGTCTTCTCTACGGGTTTCCAAGTGAACCTCGGCACGATCTCCACGCTGATCGGCCGGGACGACGCGGTGATCGTGGACCGGCTAGATCATGCCAGTATCGTTGATGGGTGCCACCTGGCCAAGGGAGAGACGTACCGGTTCCGGCACAATGATATGGCCGACCTTGAGCGCGTGCTGAAGAAGGCGGACGCGGAGAAACGGGGCGGGAAGCTCGTTGTTGTCGACGGGATCTTCAGTATGGAAGGCGATCTGGCCGATCTGCCTCAGATAGTGCCGCTGGCACAGCGCTACGGTGCCCGCGTCATGGTGGATGAAGCACACTCCATCGGGGTGATGGGTCCCACGGGTGCAGGGACGGCCGAGCACTTCGGCCTGACAGATCAGGTCGACTTGATCATGGGGACCTTCAGCAAGTCGTTTGCGTCGATTGGTGGCTTCATCGCCGGGGAGTACAAGGTTATCCAGTACATCAAGCACCATGCCCGAAGCCTGATCTTCTCCGCCGCGATGCCGCCGTATGCAGTGGCAACCGTACAAGCCTGCGTCGATATCCTCAAGGCGGAGCCAGAAAGACGGGAACGGCTTTGGAAGAACGCAGAGTTCTTGAAGAAAGGCATCCAGGATCTGGGGTTCGACACGGGCCCATGCGAGAGTCCTGTGATTCCGGTGATAGTGGGTGAAACCGAGCGGACGTTCATTTTCTGGAAAGAGCTGCTGAAGGAAGGCGTGTTTACCAACCCTGTGATTGCTCCAGCGGTCCCGGAGAATAGGGCTAGGATTCGCACAAGCGTGATGGCCTCGCACACTGAGGAGCTGCTTTCGAGGGCCCTTGAGATTTTCAAGATTGCCGGCAAGCGCGTGGGCTTGATCTGAAAGCGAGGGAACGGTGGCAGAGGAGATCCGAAAGGTCGAAGGCAAGCGGGATCTCCACCGATTTGTCGTCTTTCCCTGGGCGGTGTATGAAGACGATCCGAACTGGGTGCCCCCGCTCATTGGAGAGATGAAGAAGACCCTCACTCGGCACCCGTTTCTCGAGCATGCCGAGGTCGAGTACTTCCTGTTGGAGCGGGATGGGAAGGTGGCAGGTCGCGTCGCCGCTATTGTCAATCATCTTCACAATCAGGTTCACGACGAGCGGATCGTCTTCTTCGGGTTCCTCGAGGCGCTTGATGAGGCGGCGATCCACCGGCTGCTAGAGCATGTTGAAGGCTGGGCAAGAGAGCGCGGCGCGCAGGCGGTGAGAGGCCCTGCGAACTTCTCTAGCAACGAGGAATGGGCGCTCCTAGTCGAGGGGTTTGATTCGCCGCCGCTCATTATGATGACCTACAACCCGAAGTGGTATGTCTCGGCTATCGAGTCTGCGGGATATTCCAAGGCAAAGGATCTTTTGGCCTACTACTTGGACAATCCAGATCCGCCAGAGCGCATTGTTAGGGTCGCCGAGAAGCTGGCGGCCCGAAAGGGCGTGGTTGTCAGGACGCTCGACATGAAGCGCTTCGACGAGGAGGTCGAGAAGATACGATACGTGTACAACAAAGCTTGGGAGAAGAACTGGGGCTTCGTGCCCATGACCGAGGCCGAAATCGAGCACATGGCGAAGGAATTGAAGCAGGGTGTGAAGCCTGAACTAGTACTGATAGCGGAGGCTGGTGACGAGCCCGTGGGGTTCGCAATGGCTCTTCTAGACTACAACTACGCGATCAAGCACGCCAATGGAAGGTTGTTTCCGTTCGGCCTACTTAGGATACTGTGGCACATCCGGAAGATCGACAGGATCCGGGTTCTTACTTTGGGGCTCGTGCCCGAGTATCGTCGCACTGGAATAGACCAGCTAATGTATCTGCGCCTATTCCAAGGGGGCAACAAGCTAGGGATAAAGTTCGGGGAGTTTTCCTGGATTCTAGAAGACAACATGCCAATGCGCCAGGCGCTGGAGAAGATAGGATGCCGCCTGTACAAGCGGTACCGAATCTACGAGAAGCAGCTGTAGGTTACTTCTGAGATCCCGATGAAGCGGGTCCTTGTGACAGGTGCCACTGGCTTTGCCGCCTCCCACCTCGTTGATCTGCTCCTTGAGAAGGGCTACGAGGTCCGGGTTTTGGTGCGAAGGACGAGCAACCTGCGGTGGGTGCCGCAGGAGCGGGTGGAGATGGTAACGGCCGAGCTCCGAGACCCCACCAGCCTAGACCGCCTGGTGAGCGGCATCGAGTGGGTGTTTCACTTTGGTGGAGTGATAAGAACTGCGGACGCCCGTATCTTCCACGAGGTGAACGCAGAAGGAACAAGAAGGCTTGCCGATGCAGCACTGCGCTCTGGAAGTGTGGAGGTGTTCCTGCTCTGCAGCAGCCTGGCGGCCGGAGGGCCAGCGGCAGATCTGCAGCATCCGGTGCGCGAGGACGATGAGCCGCACCCGATCACACCCTACGGGCGAAGCAAGCTCGAGGCTGAGCGGTACCTTGAGGCTGTGCTCGGCGGGAGAGTCCGAACGATAGTCGTGCGCCCGCCTGCTGTTTTCGGGCCTCGGGACGAAAGCGTGCTTCCCCTGTTTAGATGGCTCCGGAGAGGGTGGGCCCCGTTGCCAATGGGTGGGCGACAGATGCTCAGCGTTGTTCATGTTACGGATCTCGCTGCGGCCTCATTGCACCTGGCCGCAACGGGCGCCAGCGGGACGTTCTACGTGGCCGGGGATGGCTGGTTTTCCTGGCGCCAGATATGCCATGCGGCAGCTAGGGCTTTAGGGGTGCGAACACGGGATCTAGTTGTACCAAGGCCTCTCGTTGTCGCAATCGCGGCCCTTGGGGAGGCGCTGATGCGACCGTTGGGTAGGATGCCGGTTGTGAACCTCGATAAGGTAAGAGACCTTTCTCAGTGCTGCTGGATCTGCGACATTTCGAAGTTGAAAGCAGCGGGGTATGAGCCCCGCGTGAGAATGGAAGACGGTATGGTGCAGACAGCCCGGTGGTACGTGGATCAGGGCTGGATCTGATCTGACCGGGTTCCCAGCAGAGGCTAGGATGGCGGGGGAGATGGCCGAGGCAGAGGACTTGGGGTCGGAGCTTGATGTTCCTGTGGGCAGAGGAGCTCTTGCACGGCGCGAAGGAGGGATGCTCCCCTCGGACCTGGTGCTTGCCCCATACCTGCTGTTTGTCCTGTCTGTGCTAGTATTGGGGCGAAGGCCGCTTGCCTATCGCTCTCTCCTGATTGCTGCGTACGCTTTGACATCCATGGGTGTCTTGGCGTTAGGCATGTTGCCCCATCCTAGGCGTGCTCTGCTGACGGTCCTTCGCATCTGCTATCCCCTGCTGCTTCTTCCTTTTCTGTACGGCTCGCTACAGTACATAAATAGAGCCCTTTCCTCTGGCTACTACGATTCTATCGTAATAGCAGCAGAAGCGCGGGTCTTCGGCATGCAGCTGAGTCAGGAGCTGTATAAACTGATTCCATCCAGAGCCATATCGGAAGTTCTCCATGGTTGCTATTTGCTCTACATCGTGCTCACGCCTACTGTTGCCGTCGCCATGGCGTTGCGCCGGAGATGGAACGCTTTGGAGGTCTTCACCACGACTGTCCTGGCAACCTATGTGTTCTGCTACGTCATCTTCGTCCTCTTTCCCGTCCGGGGCCCGTTCTATGAGTTTGGTCCGATAGACCCGGGGGCCAAGCACTCCTTCCTGGCCGTTCTTGCTCACAAGCTTTTGGAGGGAGCAGCTTCGTCAGGCACGGCGTTTCCTTCGTCTCATGTCGCAGCATCGGTGGCCATCTGGATGCACTCGAAGGAGGCCGGGCGTGGCATTTACTGGGCCATCTTCCTCGTTGCTGCGGGGATCTTCATCGGAACGGTCTACGGGGGATTTCACTACGGGGTCGACGCTCTGGCTGGTCTCCTTGTGGGGGTCGCGCTGGGTCTGGCAGGCGGGAGAGTGCACCACGCGCTTGCTGCCCTCTGTCTCCGCAGGAGGCCAGGCTGAGTGGCAGTGCCGTTGTAAGCCGGTTCCGCGCAGGCGGACCGCCTTCAATGACTTCCTTGATCCTGTCTGGCTGCTGCCTTCTGGGTATCACCCGTGGACTCTGGCATGGGCAGCCTGCTCAGCGGACAGTCACCGCATCGGGGCTTGCTGCGGCAATAGTGCTTGCCCACCCAGACCATCTGCGCGTGATAGTCGTTGAAGAGGGCAACGTCACGCGGCAGGCACCTTTCGAATAGGGCCTGCGCCTCGTCGTATCGCGGATGGCCTCTCATCCACCCGTGCCGTGTCGCAACGCGGATAGTGTAGGCGTCGATGACGAATATGGGCCTGGAGAAAGCGTAAAGGAGAATGCTGTCCGCGGTCTCGGATCCGATTCCCCAGGTGCCGAGGAGAACCTCACGGAGCCTGGGGGTTTCCTCTCTCGCCATCTTTGCCAGCGAGCCCGCGAAGGAGTGGTCGAGCATCTCGATGAACGCTTTGATCTTGCGGGCCTTCTGCCTGAAGTAGCCCGAAGGACGGATTGCTTCCTCCAGTTCGCTAGTCCGGCACCGGCGTAGGCTGCGCAGCGACAAGAGGCCTGCGGTTTTCATCCTGGCGATCGCCTTCTCCACGTTCTGCCATGCCGTGTTCTGGGTGAGTATGGCACCTATTATGATCTCCAGTCTTGAGTTGCCGGGCCACCAGTGGAGGTTTCCGTTGAGAGAGTACAGAATGTGGTAGGCCTTCCTGATCTCGGAACATATCCCGCGTCCTGCCGGGCTCTTGGCCACATGAGTGGGCTCCGGGGCCGGGCCCCTGAAAGGCCCACTCCCGCGGGCGGGGTGCCTCCGCCCAAAGGCTGGCTTGGATGTGCGGCTTGCAGACGGCATCGCGCAGTCTCGTGTTCCTGCGTGCCTTGCGCCCGGCGTGGAAAGGCGCATTTCCGCATGCCTGCTTGCCGGGGCGCCCTCGGTCTGGAACACCTGGAACCGAATGGCCGATCATAGCATAATGAAGCGCCGCGAAATCCTCTCTGACGAAGGATCCACAGAGTGTACGACCCTAGGGTGGCGACATACAGGCTGAAGCGGCCTATCGCCGACGCCGAGGCTGCTGGCGGCAGGATCCAGGACTTCCTGGTCCACCCGACCTTCTGGATTCTTGTGGCCGGCGTGGTCGGGTTGATCGTCGGCATGCAGATGGCCGGTGTCAGCCAGAGGATCGTCAAACTTGGGATCGCCGCAGCCTACATCCTGGTGCTGGCCAGGCTGCCCCTCTATGTCGGCGTGGGAATCTTCCTCATCCTATACGCCTTTCCTACTGCAATCTGGATCGGCAACACGAACTTCATATTCACAGTGGCGATGCTGGTTGTGTGGTTCATCAAGGTAGCGATGAGGCTGGAGGATCCCCCGCGGCGAACCTACCTGGACTGGGCGATAGTTGCGTACATCGCGGCTCACATACTCTCCTTCGCCAACGTCAACACCAGCTACGCTCTCAAGATGTCTCTTCTAGCGTTTCGCCACATGATGACACCCATTGCCTTCTACTATGTGCTGGTCAATGTGGGGCGCTCGGAGAAGCGACTTCTCTACTTTGCGGAGATGTTGTCGGCCTCGATGTTGCTCATATACATAACTGCGTTCATGGAACGCTACATGCCTGGTGTAACCATTATTCCTAGATGGTATCTCATGGTCATCCAGGCTGAGAGCCTCTTTACTGGGGAGGCTGGACACCGGATCGGTGGTGTGATGCGGACTCACTCTCTCCTGTCGGATTCGTCAGCGTTCTTCTGCATCCTCCAGGCATATCTTGCAATAAGGTACAGGCACAAACCGTGGGCGCGGTACTATCACTGGTTCCTGGCTGCTGCGGCTGTGTACGTCATCTCGCTCACCGAGAACCGAGGCGGGCTCATACTGCTGATCATGGGTGCGCTCTACTTTTTGTGGATCTTTCGCAGGGAGGTCACCATCAAGCGCGTCCTAGTCGGTCTCTTCTTTGTGCTACTCATCCTGACCTTGGGCGAAAAAACTCTGGGTCGTTTCGAGGGCAATGTGACGCTTCTGGCGCGAATGGCCGGGACACACATAGAGAGGGGGATACCGGATACCAGGCAGACTACCTGGCGGTACATCTGGGGCCTCATCATGCAGAACCCAATCTTCGGACATGGTCCGTTTTTCGACTACATGGCTCTGCTTCGGAGGGGTCACCCTTGTTGGCCCCATAGTGGGTATCTCTATTACATGTACACCATCGGCCTCATCGGGCTTCCCACTTTCCTTGTGCTCGCCTGGAGAGTGCTCAAGCGCACGTGGGTCGGTCGGAACCTGTCCGTTGGGGGCGCTCCGCTCTCCCATGGTCTGACTGCGGTGTTTCACATTGGCGCCGTGCAGTATCTCACTGGCCAGCTGCGTACGGACCATCAACGCGCCGATGTATTTGTGTTCTTCATGTGGATTGTCTTTGCGATCGGGATCCTGGCTCGGGACGTCTGGGAGGAGGAGAAGCGCAAGGCGATGGCGACCTCTTCGAGTCGCGGGTCACATGAGAAGGGGCGAAACCAGAGCCCTGCTCTTCCCATTGCGCCCGTCGGAGGAAGACCCTTGCGCTCAGCGTCTGTCCCTCCCGGTTCTCAGTCCCGAGAGTAGTGAAACGAGCTCCTCGAAGCTGTGGACGACCCAGGTCGTGTCTCTTGTCCTTGCTGCGGCCGTCTGCGGGTAGGATTCCTCCAGCATTCCGAGGAACAAGACAGTGCGCATCCCCGCTGCTCGGGCTCCCTCGTGCTCCCGACTTCCTCCGTCACCAACGAATATGCAGCTCGCTGGCTCGACCCCGAGGCGATCTGCTGCCCGGAGGTAGATAGCGGGATTGGGCTTCATAAGCCCCTCGTGGCAAGAGAAGAGTGCCGCATCGAAGAGCGGCGCAAGGGGAGAGTCAGGCCATGCCTCTATCTCGTCCAGACCGGCATTGCTGATCAGCCCAAGTTTCATACCCAAGCCTCGAAGTTTCTGCAGAGACTCGAGCACATAGGGTCGCACGTGGATCAGTGCTGCACGGAAGCGGTACGGCCTGGCCGCTGCGGCCATCCGGATGCGTTCCATCGGGATTGTAGGATCGATCGAGTGCGCGATAATCCTGATCGATTCTATCGGATCGGTGACCGTGCCGAGAGCGTGGTGTGGCGACTCCTCTATGACCTTCTTGGCCCATACGTCTGGCCGGATGCCGAGGATCTTGCTCGTTGAGGTCCAAGATGGGGCGTCTTGGGGATCAATGAGGGTGTGGAAGAGATCGAAAATGACTGCATCGACTGGGCCTCTGGTGCTTGATGCCTCGCCCACTGTGCCGCCGCCTCCTCGATTACGCCATGTGCCTCGAGGGCTGTCCGCCCGCTATGGATATCTTCTGTCGGCACGGACTCGAGACTGTAGGAGCTTGAAAGATGGGCTTATACTACGCGGGTGACCCCGGCTTCAAGGCGGAACGGCCCGGGTGAGCACCGGTGGAGGTGTGGCATGGACAAGCTGGATCGGATATTCGAGATGCAGAGAGAACTCAACCGCTTCACGTTCGAGCGCAACGACCTGCCAGATTTCGAGCGCATCCCGCGCGACAGGCGGCTTCAGAATGAGTGGCTGCGCAACTACGCCTTGGCTATGTCGCAGGAGATAGCCGAACTGGTGGATTCGACGAACTGGAAGTGGTGGAGAACGAAGGTCGATCTCTTCGACGAGCAGAACATCCGCGTGGAGCTGATCGACATCCTGCACTTCTGGGTCAGTGCCTGCCAGGTGATGGGGATGAGCGCCGAGGACGTGTTCCGGATCTACGCTCAGAAGAACAAGGTCAATGCCCGGCGCCAGGAGACCGGGTATCTGACCAAGGATGAGTCGGACAACCGCTCCATACACTGAGGGTTCGGCAGCTTCAGAGCCGGACCGTCGGGTATGTCACTTCTATGCGTCTTAGCGGGTTCATGCGACACACTCCCATAGCCTGGGTCGTGGCGAACGGCCACAGTTCGGCGTCGGCCTGGCTCCTTTCGATTCCGCTCCCGGCGGTAAAGGTGGTCCTTTGTGGCGGCGTAATCCTTTGGTGGTACGTGCGTTGGAGGTGCGACCGCACGCCGTCCGCACCCCGGTGAGCCCTGCTGCGGGCCTCCCTGGCTGAGGTACCCCTATCGGCTGCCTGTGGCATGCAACTTGCTGTCTGAAGGGGCCGGAACCTTGAAGCTCTGGTTCGCCAGGGGAAGCCGGGGAGGGCAAGGTGAAACTTGCGATCGACATCTCCTCTACTGCTTTGCACCTGCCTGTGGAACCCGAAGCCAAACCCGAAGTTACCCTTGATGCTCACTCCAGGCCAGAGGTAAGTCCTCAGGCCGAACCCGTTGCCCAGGAAGAGGTGGCTGGGTCGGGTCCCGCCGCTGCCCCGGCCCGGCGCCGCCCTCCCCGGTGCCTCTCTTCTGCCGCTGGCGATGCGTTGCCCACCTCCCAGCCCAAGTTGGAGGGGTTGGTTCCCTTCGGTCCCCTTCCTCGGTGCCAACCCTGCCTGCTGCCACTGCTAGGCACCTGAGAGAGACCGACGCTGCAGGGAACCACCCCTCCGACACCGCTCGCTCGAAGCCGTTGCCCGCTCTTCCCTGAGCGGGCGGCGGTGTTTCTTAGAAGGCAGCTGAGACGAAGATCCCCGTCATGATGCCCATGACGATGGAGAGCAGCAGCACGATGATCATGTGCTTCCGCATGATCGCGGCTTCCAGCGCTTTCCCTTCTCCGATAGTGGCAACGGCATTGGTGATCTTCGCCGGCGTGATCGCAGAAGCGACACCTCCGGTGGCAGCGTGGGCTCCATAGACGGTCATAAATTGCTTCTCCGTCAGCCCCAGGAAGTCACACGCAGACTTCTGGATCTTCATGAACAGGACGTTCGATCCTGTCTCAGACCCACCAACGACGGCGCCAAAGAGCCCAAGTCCTGGCGAGACGTAGCTATACGCGTTACCAAACGTGGCTGCTAGGAAAGCACCGACCACGATGTTCATATTATACGCCTCGAAGAACCCTGAGGGTCTGAGCATCGACCCAGAGGGACCCAAGACGACTTCCTTTGCTGACCAGGCCATCACGAAGGCGATCGAGAAGTAGACGGCATAGGCTATGAACGGCGAGAGAAACCGCTTCAGCCAGACATTCCATGCACGCGACCACTGCTCGCGGGTGGGCCGCATGAAGACACACGAGAGGAGTACCGAGACCAGAATCCACGTATAGATCTGACCCAGGATATTGAGGTCCACCTTCTGATCGAAGATCCTGAAGACCTCGATGTCTCCTGGAAGAGCACTGAGGAACTTGTTTATCCCCGGGAACGAGACTACTGCTGCCAGTATTGTCAGGATTATCCAGGGCGAGAGAGCACGCCAGAGTGCTCCAGCATCAATGGGGTTCTCTGCGCGGACCTTGGCGATTTCCTCTTCGAGCTGTTTCGACTTGAACAAGCGCTGCCAGAGAATGAGCGCTCCCATCGAGATGAGCCCGGCCAAGATCCCCATGATTCTAATCGGAATTATTTCCTTCCCGGTGGCGTAGTTGATTATGGCGAAACCGAGAGAAGCAAGGGCCAGGGTGAGACCTGCTATTACAGCAGGCACTGCGCCGCGTCTCATGGATTCCCTGCCACCAACAAGCCACAGGATGCCGAAGCTGAGGCCCACGGAGATTACAGGCAGGAAGATGCATATCTTGAACGTGAAGGCTATGGCGTCAAGGCCAAACACTCTTGCTGGGAGTGTGATCGGAATCGACAGGAGGGCGAAAGACGTAGTCGCGTTGTAGCCGAGCACAGCTATGGCCACGGCTGCGGCTGGTGTAAAGCCCATTGCAACAAGCAGCGGCGGAAACATGGCCGGCGTTACGATACCAAGCGAAGTCAGAAATGAGCCAAAGCCTATTCCAATGTTCAGTGCCTGGGCCTCCTTGCCAACCACAAGCCGCTTCACTGCCCCTGAGATTACGCCCAGTGCGCCTACTTCCTTCATCAAGAAGATCATGAACATCGTGAAGACGACCGCGATGGAGATGCCGAAGGACTTGACGAACCCATACCACGAACCCGCGAGAGCAACCTTAAGCGGAGTCTTGAAGAATCCAACAGCCAGGGCGACGGCCACGATCCAACCGATGATAGCCATCGTAGCCCCGCCCTGGCTGAAAAGTACGATGCCGATTAGGACAACGAGCAGTGGCAGAAGGGCGAGAAGGAATTGCCCAAAGCTGACCCTTGTGGCGTTGGCACCACCGGGCTGCGTGGTGTTGCTTCCAAGGGCCTGTGCGAGCAAGGGAGCACCGCCCGGGGCTTCCTGCTGAGCGCGTGCTCCTGGCTCTGCCGCTGCGGTGGCCAGCGTGCCCAAAAGAAGCGTGGCAGCGAGAAGTAGGGGGACAACCCGGGGGATTCGACGAAAGCCCCCGCCCCAGAGCTGGATTGTGGGC
>CAYMBA010000005.1:0-20388 GCA_964388535.1 uncultured bacterium
GGTTCCCTGCAGTTTCATCCGAACTCGAGGACGGCACTCTCCCTTGACCTGGGTGCTGAGTTCGAGAAGTGGGAGCGTATCGAGCGGGAGAGGGGTGAGGAGTCTCGCCTCAGGGCTTCCACGAAGCGGCTATCCGTGACGCTCGGCGGCGAATACCGGATAGCGGTGCCCCTTACGCTCGAAGTAGATGCGAGAGCGGAGTGGGACACGGAGAGACGATGGGTGAAGCAGCCGGATGAGGTGGAGAGCAGGGAGATTGAAGAGCCCGGCAACAGAGCCTTCTGGGTAGAGGTGGCGGTTACCTATTGGATCATCTAGGCATGGGGCATTTGCATGCGGACGATACGGGAGTCACCCAGATTGTCGGCAACGAAGAAGGGTAGTAGGCAAGTGAGAGGTATGACACCCTCTGGCGGAGCCTCCTGCCGCATTTCAACGTGCTGGCTCAATCTGCGGCGTCACGGACGGGCTGTTCTAGGCGCCGCCGTAGCCTGGCTCGTTCCGGTTGGGGGGGTCCTGGGGCTTCTCGTCTGTTGTGCACAGGGTGCTGCAGCAGAGAGTGCTTTTGCTCTCACCGACTTCATACCCGAGACCTACAGCGACCTGCAGTGGGGCGTGTACGCGAGTTCGGGCCTCGGTGGGGATCGTGGCACTGAGAAGGAGAGTGTGGGGGAGACTCATGCTAGCTCGCACGGCGGCCGGTTCGGCGTGGCCAGCGGGTGCGCATGGACCCACTGGAGCCCCTCTCGATGGTGGACGCTTGGCATCGGGATTAGCGGGGACGAGGGGAAGGGAACGGTTGACACGGACGCTAGGTATGCGGATGCGGACCGGATGTTCCCCTTTGCTGTGACCTCGAGTGGCTCATCCCGGCGGAGCAGCGAGGAAGCCGAGTGGGCGGGGGAGACGCGCTTGGAGGAGATGGCTTTCTCAGAGGGGCGTCTGTTTCTTGCGAGCGATCTGGGGTTCTATCTGTGGCGAGACCTCTTTCTGTCCGGAGAAGTGAAAGTCCCCTTACGCTATACGGAAACATCGACCACCGAGGAAGAAGAGGAGCACAGGTATTCATTACCGGGCGAGGAGCCCATCCTGGATCGCTCGGAAGTCCAGGATGTCTTCGGCATTGCGAGAGACGTCTCCTGTTCCCTCGTTGCCTCGGCAGGATGGGGGAGAGTCTACGACGGGATGTTCGCCTCGACGGCCGTTTTCATGGTCGATGCCCTCCGGGAAAGGGGCCTCATGCGCAGGGAACCGGACAGGCTCGAGATGATTCGCTTAGCGTCCATTCTCTATCACAACAAGCTCCGGCACGATGTCGACGAAAGGCTGGCAGACATGGAGGCCTGTCAGCAAGTATGGGAGTACCTGGTTGACCAGGGCGTGGCTGTGGAGGACTCGGCAGCAGTTGCGATGGTGATCCTGGATGTATGGAAATACGCTTCGTGGGAATCTCGGCTATGGGGATGGCGTGTGGGTCTTCAGTTCGAATGGGTGGTCAGTCGCAACACGGAGGAGACGACCGAAAAGGAATGGATTGATGAGGTGAGGCATGTGGGTTCTCTGACCGAGGTCACGATGGGCACTTCCTGGACGGGCCGCACGGGGAAGGAAGAGAGCAGGAGCAGTCGCTTGACCGCCTTCGCCCAGTACCGGAGACCACTCGGCAACTACATCCTCCTCACACTCATCGGGCGCACTTGGTGGAGGCCGGGAGGTCACACGGAGACCTCATACAGAAGTGAGTATTCCGGGAAGTTCGATCTGGAGCCGCATTATCTCTGGGACGAGCACGGCGTTCGCGACGATCTTGGCACTGGCCACGGTGGTCACCTGGCAGCTGTCGTTGATTACTTCCCGGATACCCGCACCAAGGGCACGACCAGCATTGCCTGGGACTGGGAGTCTCAGGACTCCGAGAGACTCTCCTGGAGAGGCAGCGAGACGGCCTCCGGTGAGATCGAGGAGTCAGAGACCTCCGAGGAGAGAACTCACATTCGAAGCACAGCGGACCTGACGTGCCAACTGAGCTACTTCATCCGGCCAGGCCTGAGCCTCTGGGGAACGGGGCGGTGGTATTGGAATCTCCAGAGGGAGACGGCGAACCGCGAAGACGCCGGTAGGAAGGAGGAGCAATCTCGCAGGTGGGTTTGGTCCATCCGCTTAGGCATCAGCTATTCCGGGCGTGGTCTCTAGATGCCGGATCCCCTTGCGGTGGGGGATGGTCCCGCTGTGTTGGTCCGGAGCCTTTTCCGCCTGCGTCTTGGCTTGCGCTTTCGTCTGTGTCCATTGCCCATCGATCCACTCGCGGGGGGTGGATTGACCGGCGCCACTGGGCGTGATAGCCTCACGGGTTCGTTGTGCTTCAGGCAGCGTTCCGGGGGTTGCGATGGGAGAAGGACTACTGCGCACGCCGCTTTTCGATGTCCACCGCTCGGCAGGCGCAAGGATGGTTCCATTCGCCGGCTGGGAGATGCCTCTTCAGTTCCGCAGTGGCATCATCCATGAACACAAGCTGGTCCGCGAGAAGGCTGGACTCTTCGATGTGTCCCACATGGGCCGGATCTTCCTTCGGGGCTCCGATGCCGTTGGGTTTGCCAACTACCTCGTTTCCAACAATGTCGCCAAGCTCGCATCCGACCAACTGCTCTACAGCGTCATGTGCAACGAGCGTGGTGGCATCATCGACGATGTGACCGTCTACAGATTGGAAGACGGGGTTCTCATCGTGTGCAATGCGGCCAACCGAGGGACTGTACTCTCCTGGATCCGGCAGCACCTCCGCGACGGCGTCGCAGTGGAAGATGCTACAGAGAGTCTGGCCCAAGTGGCACTTCAGGGCCCTTTGGCCGAGTCGATTCTGCGCGATGGCTTTGCCGGTGCGGCTGCGGAGACGGCCTACTACCACTACCGGTGGGTGGAGTGGCGAGGTGAACGGGTGCTCATGAGTCGCAACGGCTACACGGGCGAGGATGGGTTCGAGATCTACATGCCCGCCAGCCTGGCCGTGGATCTTTGGACCACCCTGATGGACTGGGGCTCTTCGATCGGCCTTGAGCCCATAGGCCTGGGTGCTCGTGACACGCTCAGGATGGAGGTCAACTATCCGCTCTACGGCAACGAGTTAGACCAGGAAACGACCCCACTGGAGGCAGGGCTTCGATGGGTTGTCAAGTTCAAGAAGGGCGACTTCATCGGCCGTGAGGCGTTGCTGAGGCAGAAGGAGGAGGGCATTAGGCGCACACTGGTCGGGTTCGAGGTAATGGGGCGCCGCCTGCCGCGACATGGGCAGAAGATACTCTACGGTGGCTCGGAGGTGGGGTTTGTCACCAGCGGTGGTTTCTGTCCTTCTCTCGGCAAGGGAATGGGTATGGGTTTCGTTCGCCCTGATCTCGCCGAAGTCGGCACTGAGCTACGAATCGAGGCAGGCAAGGGATTGCTCGAGGCCAGGGTGGTCGAGAGGCCCTTCTACAAGGAGGGTTCGGTCAAGCGCTAGATTGCCGCCTCCGGAGGCCTGATGGCCCGAGCGGGTGAAGGGTATCTGGGGGGCGCTCGAGGCGGCGGTCGAGGTTTCCTGCGGGAGGAGAAGAGGGATGGAGGTTCGCGAAGGGCTCTTCTACACGAAGGAGCACGAGTGGGTGCGGCGTGATGGGGAGGAAGTGACGATCGGCATAACGGACTACGCCCAGGAACAGCTCAGTGACATCGTCTACGTCGAGCTCCCGGAGGTGGGCTTCGAGCTGAAGCAGATGGAGCCTTTCGGTTCGGTTGAGGCTGTGAAGGCCGTCAGCGATCTCTACGCGCCGGTCAGTGGCCAGGTGACAGCTGTGAACGAGCGGCTTTCTGATGACCCGACGCTAGTCAATTCCTCTCCGTACGATGAGGGGTGGATGCTGAAGGCCAAGCTCGCCGATGCCTCCGAGCTGGATGACCTCATGGATGCCGCGGCGTACGAAGCATACGTCAAGGAACTGGGCTCGCAATCCTGACGAAGCCCCGGGGGAGGTCAAGCGGTGAGCTACGTAGGCATCAGCGAGCAGGATGCTAGAGCCATGCTCGAGGCTCTAGGCCTCGAGTGCTTCGAGGATCTGCTCGAGCAGGTTCCCGAGGATCTTCGGGACCCCAGTCCCCCCGATCTTCCACCGGGACTAACGGAAGAGGGCTTGCGGCGTTTCTTCGCGGAGATCTACGCCGAGAACTATGACCCCTCCCAGGTTCTCTCGTTCCTCGGAGCTGGATACTACGATCATGCATGGCCTGCGCTTGTGGATCATATTGCTGGGCGGCCTGAGTTCTACACTGCCTATACCCCTTATCAGGCCGAGGTCTCTCAGGGGACCCTTGCTGTGATCTTCGAGTTCCAGACGATGATTTCGGAGCTCGCGGGCCTGGATGTGGCCAACGCCTCGATGTACGACGGGGCCTCGGCGGCTGCTGAGGCACTCCTCCTTGCACGCGCGGTGACCCGCACTGACTTGGTTGCCCTGGCCGAGACAGTGAATCCGCGCATCCGCGGCGTGGTGGAGACTTACCTGCAGGGTTCCGGCATCGAGGTAACCTTGATCCCGGCCAAGGGCGGGAAGTTGGATGTTGGGTACCTGGAGAAGGCACTCCAGGCCAAGCCAGCCGCCGTCCTGATCCAGCAACCGAACGTCTTCGGACTGCTAGAGCCGCTGGATGCGATAGGGAACCTTGTCTCCTCGGCACGTGAGGCAGGGAGTAAGACCCATCTCGTGGTCAGTGCGGATCCCGTCTCGCTGGGGATCTTGGAGGCTCCGGGACGGCTGGGTGCGGAGACGGTGGTTGGCGACCTGCAGGTCCTCGGTAATCCGATCTCTTTCGGGGGGCCGACAGCGGGATACTTCGCGACGCGGAAGGCCAACATCCGGAAGCTCCCTGGGCGCCTTGTGGCAGAGGCATTCGACTCGCAGGGGCGCAGGGGATTTACGCTGACGCTACAAACGCGCGAGCAGCACATAAGACGCGAGAAGGCTACCTCGAACATCTGTACCAACTCCGCGCTGATAGCCCTGAGATCCACCGTGTGCCTGTCGCTACTGGGGCCAGAAGGGATCAGGGAGATGGCGCTTGTGACCTGGGGTAGAGCGGTGGATGCGGCTGAGAGGCTGGAGAAGATTCCCGAAATAGAGATGCCGTACGACGGACCATTCTTCAGGGAGTTCGTCATTCGTACGCCACTCCGCGCCGAAGAGGTCGTGAAGAGGTGCTTCGACGAAGCGGGAGTCCTTCCCGGGGTGCCTGTTTCGCGGCTCGGTTTTGACGCCGAGCGGGACCTCCTCGTAGCGGTGACCGAGCGGCGGACGGAGGAGGACCTGGAGACACTGGCAAGTACCTTGGAGCGGGTGCTGGCATGAAGTAGCGATTACGAGGTGAAAGGTGGACGGGGTAGGCATCATCTTCGAGCGCTCCAGTGCGGGCCACCGCGGCTACAGAGTGCCAGGTGCACAGAACAGGGAACTGCTGGGCTCGTGGGAAGAGAATCTGGCGCGAAGGGTGCCAGCCGCCCTGCTGAGGAAGGAGCGCCCGTTGCTACCGGAGGTGACTGAGCCTGAGGTGGCGCGCCACTATGTGAGGCTCTCGGTTCTCAACCACCACGTCGACCGTGACTTCTATCCGTTGGGGTCATGCACCATGAAGTACAACCCGAAGATCAACGAGGAACTCGTTAGAGATCCAAGGGTTGCGATGGTGCATCCAGACGCTCCTTCCGATCTCGTGCAGGGGCTTCTGCGGGCTTTGTGGGAGCTCGAGAAGGACCTTGCACGCTTGGTTGGCCTCGATGCGGTCTCTCTGCAGCCGGCAGCTGGCGCGCAGGGCGAGCTGCTCGGGATGAAGATCGTGCGCAAGTACCATGTGCTTCGGGGCAATGAGGGTAAGGTCCGGGTGCTGATTCCTGATTCGGCACATGGTACCAACCCGGCCAGCGTAGCGCTGACAGGTCTTCAGCCGCTGGAGGTTCCTTCGGGCCCCGACGGCCGACTGGACCTGAAGGCGCTTGAGGGTGCGATAGACGAGCGTACCGCTGCGCTGATGATCACTAATCCCAACACGCTGGGGATCTTCGAATCGGACGTCGCTCGCGTGGCTGCCATGATCCACGAGGTCGACGGGCTCGTCTACATGGATGGTGCCAATCTGAATGCACTGATGGGCGTGGCCAAGCCTGGACGGATGGGAGTAGACATCCTCCACATGAACCTGCACAAGACGTTTTCCTCACCCCATGGTGGTGGAGGGCCTGGGAGCGGGCCTGTGGCGGTCGTAGAGAAACTGGCGCCGCTGCTTCCCGTGCCTCTCATCGGCCGTGACGGGGATCGCTTCTTTCTGGATTGGGATCGCCCGGACTCCGTGGGCAAGCTTCATCCGGCCCTTGGAAACGTTGGGGTCGCACTCCGGGCGCTGGCCTACATCCGCTACATGGGTGCAGAGGGGCTGACAGAGGCCACGCGTGCTGCCATCCTCAATGCGAACTACCTGCTCGAGAAAGTGAAGCGTCATTTCCCCGTGCCTCGGGGGAGCCGCTGCATGCACGAGTTCGTCGCCTCGGCTGCCTGGACCCGGGAGTATGGTGTAACGAACATCGATGTGGCCAAGCGCCTTCTCGACTTTGGGTTCCATGCGCCTACGGTTTCCTTCCCGCTGATCGTGAAGGATGCGCTGATGATTGAACCCACTGAGACCGAGACGCGGCAGACGCTCGAGCGATTCGCGGATGCACTGGCTGCGATTGCACGTGAAGTGCGCGAGGAGCCGGAGAGGGTCAAGTCGGCCCCCTCCAGCACCCCGGTGGGCAGGTTGGATGAAGCCTCGGCCGCCCGGAGGCTCAAGGTCCGGTGGCATGCGGATGACGGTGGAGCCTGAGGGAGCCGATCGCCAGAGTGGGCAGTCGGGGCAGGAGAGTCCCGCGGGCGGGGTGATCGAAGAAGGCGCCGTTCTGGCCTGGAGCGTGCATCCGGCTGTGGTCCAGCGGGGCCGGGCAGTGCTAGTCAGTGTGCTCATCGTTGCGTTCTCGCTGCTCGCGGCGCTCTGGATGAAGGGTTCCTACTGGGGTATCTTTGCGCTGGTCGTCTTGTTTCTTTCCCTCGAAGCCTTCTACTTCCGCAGCGACTACCGGCTGGACGAGACGGGAGCTTCGGTGCGGCGGCCATTTTCGAGGGGCCAGAAGCCATGGGACTCAATCAGATGTGTTATCATTGATCGATTTGGAATCACATTGAGCCCCTTCCGGCGGCGCCACTTCTTGGAGGCCTATCGGTCGGTGCGGCTGAGATTCCCGCTGCGGTCCGACCAAGGGCCTAGACCGGAGGAGGTCGTCGACTTCGTTGTCGCACGCGTCGATCCGGAGCGTACGAAGGTGATCGATCTGCGCGGTTCCGAGAGCAGCGGCCCCTCGGACACGCGCGAGGGTGGAGGCTCCTGAGGGCGAGACGTCCAGCGCTTTGGCTGCGCGGGCTCCCTGGGGGCTCAACGGAGGCGTGCCGATGGCCGGAGGCAGGTGGAGCATAGGCGGAGGCGTTCCAGGCTTGGATCAGTTGCCGCCCGATCCTGGGAAGAAGCCGGGCGTACTATCCGACGAGGAACTGATAGATGCGGTAGCGAAGCGGATCGTTGGAATGCGCCTGGGTGTGGCGGCAGTTTTCTTCCTCGAGAGCACGAGGCCACTTTCGTTCATAGGGAGCCAGGTGCTTGTTTTCCTTGAACCTTTCGTCCAGGCCTTCCTGGATACTGCGAACTACCAGCGCTTCGCTCGGCTGATGGAGGACCGAAAGAACTTCGAGCACTTGATCGATCGCATCGAGTTGTTGGACGAGGAAATGAGGGAGCAGGAGCGTAAGAGGAAGCGTGAGGAGAAAGAGAAACGTCGCCGGGAGCGGGAGGGTTTGCCCAGAAAGAAGCGTTTCTGGTTCTTCTAGGCCGAGCTGGTATCCATTTTGATTGATGAAACTGAACCCGTGAGGTGTAGACTTGCCCGGTTGCATTTGGGCTGATTGGTATTGGGGAGAAGGCTATGGCTATCTCTGAGGAGCTACGGAAGATGAAGATCCGCAGCGTGCTTGCGACCGACTGCGGATCAACGACCACGAAGGCAATCCTCATCGAGCTGCGGGGCGATGAGTATCGCCTCGTCGTCCGCGGCGAGGCGCCGACGACTGTGGAGGCGCCGTTCGAAGATGTGACCCGTGGTGTGCTGAACGCCGTGATGGAGGTTGAGGAGCTGGCCGGGCGCAAGCTGCTCGATGGCGAGACGATCATTACGCCCCAGCGGAGCGAAAAAGAGGGCGTGGATATCTATGTCTCCACTTCTAGCGCCGGTGGCGGGCTGCAGATGATGGTGACGGGCGTCGTCAAGTCGATGACGGGAGAGAGTGCAGAGCGCGCTGCCCTGGGAGCGGGGGCGATCGTGATGGACATAATCGCTTCCAATGACGGCCGTCTCCCTCATGAGAAGATCCGCAGGATCAGGGATCTGCGCCCTGACATGATCCTACTCTCTGGGGGGGTCGACGGAGGAACGACGACGCACGTCGTAGAGCTTGCTGAAATCATAGCTGCTGCCGACCCCAAGGCGCGCCTCGGGGCCACATACAAGATGCCGGTCATCTATGCGGGTAACAAGGACGCCGCCGAGCTCGTGAAGGAGAGGCTTGGCGAGAAGACCGCGCTCACGATCACCGAAAACATCCGCCCTACGATGGAGCGTGAGAATCTGATGCCGGCCCGGCACGCCATTCACAACCTCTTTATGGAGCACGTGATGGCGCATGCTCCTGGCTACAAGAAGCTCATGAGCTGGACCCCCATCCCCATCATGCCCACTCCAGGGGCGGTTGGTTCCATCATCTATACCATTGCCAAGCGCGAGCAGATCCAGGTGATAGGCGTTGACATAGGTGGTGCTACCACGGACGTCTTCAGTGTGTTCAAGGACGATTCTGGCCAGGACGTGTTCAACCGCACCGTGAGCGCGAACCTGGGGATGAGCTATTCAGTTTCAAATGTGCTCGCCGAGGCCGGCCTGGAAAACGTGATGCGATGGGTGCCCTTCGACATGGATGAGTCGGAGCTGCGAAACAGAATCAAGAACAAGATGATCCGCCCCACCACGATCCCGCAGACGCTCCAGGAACTGGTGATCGAGCAGGCGCTCTCGCGCGAGGCCTTGAGGTTGGCTTTCGAGCAGCACAAGTCGCTCGCTGTCGGTCTGAAGGGCGTTCAGCAGGAGAGGACGATCTCTGACACTTTCGAGCAGACTGCTACCGGTGAGACACTGATCGATCTGATGGCTCTGGACCTGCTGGTGGGCAGCGGCGGTGTGCTCTCGCATGCGCCCCGACGCGTGCAGACGGCGATGATGCTTCTGGATGCTTTCGTACCCGAAGGCGTGACAGAACTGGCGGTAGACTCCATCTTCATGATGCCTCAGCTGGGGGTGCTCGCTGAGGTCGAGAACGAATCTGCCAAGAAGGCCGCGACCGACGTGTTCGTCAAGGACTGTATGATCAGGCTTGGCACCTCTGTTTCAGCTGTCGGCAAGGGTAAGGAAGGTGGCAAGTGCATGTCGGTTAAGGTGACGATGCCCGATGGCCACACGGAGAGCTTCGATGTGGCTTTCGGTGAGATACGGAAGGTCGATCTGCCCGTAGGGCAGGTTGCAGACGTGGAAGTGCACCCCGCTGGTAGCTTCGACGTGGGCGCCGGAAAGGGAAAGGTGCTCAAGAGGAAGCTGAGCGGGGGTGTAGTGGGGCTGGTCTTCGACGCTCGAGGCAGGCGGCCCTTCGAGTTGCCCCAGGATCCCTCCGAGAGGATCCGCAAACTAGGCGAGTGGGCACTCGCGATGGGTGTCTATCCGAAAGATCCCCGCACCCTAGCTGGCTAAGCTTGGGGGCGTCTGGGTCGGCTAGCCTTCCGTCGAGCAGGAGGATCGAGCTGTGGCACATGCTTATACACCGGGTCTCAGAGTGACGGCCTGGACGAAGATCGTAAAGGAGAGGCGTCTTCCCCTTGCCGGGGAAGTCGTGGTGAAGAAGGGCGACCGGGTAAAGGCCGAACAGGTGGTCGCCAGGACCGAGTTGCCTGGCAACGTACAGCCGGTCAAGGCGGCCAGTATCCTGGGTCAGCACCAGCAAGACCTCCTGGAGTACATGCTCAAGAAGGAAGGCGATCCGGTCAAGAAGGGTGAGATCATCGCGACTGCAAAGAGCTTCTTCGGACTCTTCAAGAGCCACTGCTATTCACCATGCGACGGCACTATCGAGAGCATCTCGACGGTCACTGGGCAGGTGATCATACGGGAGCCGCCTATTCCGGTGGAAG
The DNA here is from genome assembly GCA_964388535.1 of uncultured bacterium. Taxonomy (GTDB): domain Bacteria; phylum Eisenbacteria; class RBG-16-71-46; order CAIMUX01; family WJJG01; genus CAYMBA01. Next base: position 10,333 of record CAYMBA010000005.1, read on the forward strand.
TGGATGCCTATATCGACGGGGTTGTGACCGAGGTGCTGCCGGAACAAGGAGTTGTGGTCGAAACCGAGGGTGCATTCATTCAGGGTATCTTTGGCATTGGTGGAGAAACCTTCGGCGAACTGAAGATGGTGTGTTCCTCACCTGAGGAACCCCTGGAGATGAAGCACCTCGAGGGAGACGTTGCAGGTAAGGTCCTAGTCGGTGGCAGCCTGGTAACCGAGCCAGTGTTGCGCAAGGCAGTAGATCTCGGCGTGAAAGCGATCGTCGTGGGTGGGCTGGATGCGGTCGACCTGCAGAAGTTCCTAGGCTACGACTTGGGCGTTGCCATAACGGGAAGTGAGCAGTTGGGCATAACGCTGGTCGTCACTGAGGGGTTCGGGCGCATGAACATGGCCGAGCGAACCTTTGCCCTGTTGCAGCGCTTCGAGGGGCGAAAGTGCTCTGTGAATGGTGCTACGCAAATCCGCGCTGGCGTGATGAGGCCCGAGATTGTGGTGCCCATGGATGAAAAGCCGGAGGGTGTCTCCACGGAAACCGCTTTCGACATGAGCCAGGGCCTCAAGGTGGGTAGCCCCGTTCGGGTCATCCGCGCTCCCTACTTTGGCTGCTTGGGTGTCGTGACCGAGCTGCCGCCCGAACTCCAGCAGGTCGAGTCGGAGGCCAAGGTGCGCGTGCTGAAGGTGAAGTTCCGTGACGGTCGCGAGGCCGTTGTTCCAAGAGCCAATGTGGAGATGCTAGAAGAGTAGATCCCGCTACATGATCAGCTCCTTCTGAATGCCCCGGTTGTACGTGCAACCGGGGCATATCTTGCATCGGCTCTTTCCGCCCGCCGGTCCTACCGCCTGGCTGAGTTTGGCCACTTGGAGTGCTCCAGTGGATGCCTGTGGCCGCGGTTGCGGCCTTGCGGCAGGGATCGCTAACAGGGGAAGACTGTCTCCATTGGTGAAGTACTGAGAGGCCGATATTTGGTGCGGGGAGGATCACTTGGCACAAACAGGCAACTTCGTTCACACCGCCGGCCCAGTAGGATGAGTCGGTCCCGAGCGCGCCACGGAGGGGCCTTGCATTTCGGTCCCAATGTGGTCAACCGGCTAGGAGTGCTAGAGATGCCAATCAGGGGCACAGTGAAGTGGTTCAGCAATGCCCACGGTTGGGGTTTCATCCGCCGTGAGGGCGCCTCGGACGTGTTCCTGCATCACAGTCGCATTCTCGGCAAGGGCTTCAAGGTCCTCCGCCGGGGTGATCCCGTTGTCTTCACGGTGAAGAGAGGCAGGAAAGGGCCATACGCCGTAGAGGTGAAACTGGCGGCTTCTGATACTGCTCAGCGGAGGGCGTCTCGCCAAGGGAGAAGATAGCCCGTGGCCTTCGGGATGCCGCCTTTCTGCTGTTCAGACACCGTGGTGTAGAGGCCCGGCTGCAGAGTCGATATTTCGTTTGGACAGCGGATCGCTCCGCAGCTTGCTCTGCTTGGTCTCCTGGAAGGAGGTTCCAAGGTGATTTCCAGAGCCTTGCGTATTGCCAGTGTATCCACGGCCGCAATTCTCGCCGTGTTGGCAGCCGTCTTGAGTGGCTGCGGCGAAGAGAGCTCGGTGGAGCCCAGTACTGCCAGCAAGTCGTGCCTCATACAATACCTGGCGCTTTCACAGTGCACGGCGCAGCCGGGTGATACGATTACGGTGACCGCCCGGGTAGTCCGGCCCGACGATCCACAGCAAGGAATAAGCGGCGCCCTTGTCGAGTTCGGTGAGTCGGGTCATATTGCCCATGGACATTTCGTTACAGACGCGGTGCTCACCGACTCCTATGGTCTGGCCACGGCGTACTATTGCCCAGACCCCGTGGGCGAAGCCGTGGTGACGCTCAAGGCGGCCAGCGGCGGCGACCTGGAGTATGCCACGCTCCTTCTGGGCACAGGGCTTTCGGAACCGGGGGCGTTGCAAATCGATCTTGCAGCTGCTGAGTCTTCCCTGCCAGCCGATGGCAGAACGACAACCCAAATAGTGATCACGGTGACGAGCGGTGGGCTGGCTGCCGCGGGTAGGAGAGTGATCCTCGTAGCTGGGGAACTGTTCGAAGACCTAGATCACGATGGGGTCTTCAGCGATGGGGACCGGCTTCTTCTCGACGCCGACGGCGACAGCCTCTGGGACGCAATCGGCAGAATCGCAAGCAGTGTTCTAACGGACGTCAGCGGGTCAGCCACAGTGACTTACACAGCTGGGACGGCCGAGGGATCAGTTTTCATAAAGGCAACGGTCGACAGCGTATCAGCCGATTTGGAGATCCTGCTGCACTCGACTACTTCCGGCATTGCGGTCGAGCTCAGTCCCATCGAACTGTGGGCCGATGGGCTGTCCGAGGCGATGGTGACGGCAATGGTCACCGACTGGCAGGGCAATCCTATCCCAGGGAAGATAGTGCGGTTCACTGCTGGCGAACCCTTCGAGGACCTCGATGGGGATGGGTTCTTTACGCCTGGTAAGGACACATTCAGCGATGCCGATGCCGACGGAGAGTGGGACCCCGCTGGCTCCATCACCTCTTCGGCCACGACGGACGCATCCGGGCGCGCGACGGCAGTCTTCACTGCGTCCAGGAAGCCCATGGAGGCAATCATCTATGCCTCAACGCGAGAGGTGGGGGGTACTGCCCTTCTGACGTTGCTAGAGCTCCCCTCTGTGGCCGGAGCACAGACGGAGCTGAGCGAACCGTGGTTGTATGCGAACGGGCTAAGTACTTGCGAGGTTTCGGTGTTGCTCCTCGACAGGAACGGCTCACCGATTCCGGGGGCTGAGCTGCGCGCCGTAGCGGGTGAGAAATTCGATGACACAAATGGCAATGGCTGCTTCGACCCTGGTACCGACAAGGTGCTGGAGGAGGTTGTTTCCGACGGGACGTGGACACAGCTGGGTGAAGTGGATTCACTCGTCTACGCTGACGCCACAGGCATGGCTGAGCTTCGCTTCACAGCCCCAAGCGTGCCTGCGACTGTGTTCATCAAGCTCACCGCGGGGGACTGGCAAATGGACCTTCCCGTCGAGGTCGCCGAGCTCCCAGAGGTTGGAGAGATCGTGCTCTCGGTCAGCGCTCAGGAGATATGCCTGGCGGGTGCAGGAGGCACGGATAGGGCTATCATCTCTGCTGCATGCACTCTTACTGACGGCTCACCGGCGCCGGCGGGGGTTCCGGTCACATTCACATTGGACTCCTCGCCAGGTAGTAGCGAAGGCTTCGGTGAGGAACGCGCGCACTCGGCAACCGTGATGACAGGCGAAGACGGCGTTGCTTCGACGGGCTTCTTTGCAGGCTCTTTGCCTGGCCCCGTCACCATCTCGGCTTCCTGCGAAGGCATAGAGAGGACCGTAGAGCTTGCAATCGCGGTGGGTCCACCTGCTTCGATCTCCGCGTACCCAGCATCCACCGAGATAGGCTCGTGGGAGGAGTCAAAGATCACCGCGAGCGTCAGGGATGCCTACAACAACCCCGTAAAGGATGGGACACTGGTTTTCTTCTCCGTTGATGAGGGTCTGATCGTAGGCGAGGCAGGTCAGGCAAGTAGCAGGACCGAGGGCGGGAAGGCAGAGGCTACGTACTATTCGCTTGCTCCCGATCCGGCTGGCGATGGTTTGGCCGAGATCGTGGTATCCACGGGCGAGGGCGTCTCTTGTACGACGTACGTCTCGATCCCGGCACCCGAAGTGGTCGTGCGCAGTATGGAGGTTTCGGCTTCCCCGCCGGATATCCGCGTCACTGGCTCCGGCGGCCCGGAGCAGGCCGTACTGACGGCCGTCTGCTATACGGCTCCCGAGCATCCTGCGCCCTCCGGCCAGGAGGTGACCTTTGTTCTTGAGGCGGGTCCTGGTGGGGGCGAGGGATTCTCGGGCGCCTCGGAGACGACGGTTGCCACATCGGGCTCAGGTGTCGCCCAGGCGATCTTCCGGAGTGGTACCCGCTCGGGGCCGGTGCGGATAAGGGTAGAAGCGGGCACGGTGACCAAGTACTTGCACATCGGGATATCGGCAGGCGAGCCTGCAGGAATCATCTGCTACGCAGACAGTTCGATGCTGAGCTTTGGCGGCTCCAGCGGGATCAGGGCCGTGGTACATGATGCCTATAACAACCCTGTCGCCGACGGGACCGTCGTATTCTTCACGGCCGACTGCGGTTTGGTCTACGGCGAGCTGGGAACCGGTAGCTCGGAGACCTCCTCGGGTATCGCAACGGCAACCTTCATCGCACCCCAGTGGTCCGAGGACGTGCCACATTTTGCCACCATCACGGCTTCTACCTCGGGTGGTGAAGTGGCAGGCAGTGTCGCCATCGCTCTCCCGACGTTCGACCCGGGCCAGATGGAGCCGGGCGAGATCGCACGCATAGAACTCTCACTCGATCGCTCGGAGATCGGCGTCCAGGGCACTGGCGCGGTGGAGCAGTGCCAGATAACGGCGCGCTGCTTCGATGGCCAGAACGTGCCCGTAGGACCTGAGAGGCCCGTGACCTTTGAGATCGTAGCTGGCCCCGGAGGCGGGGAATCGCGCGAGGATGCCGGCTGGGGGCCATTGGAGGTGCAGACGGATGATGCCTCCGAAGCTCATGTGACTTTGAGCAGCGGTATCGTCTCGGGAACTGTGCGGATCGAGGCGCGTGCGGGCAGCCTCGCTACGCGATCCGCGCTCGTGAGCATAGCTGCCGGGCCGCCGGTCTACATATCCCTAGGGGTTTCCCCGAGGAACATACGAGGCTGGGACGTCGTCGGGGCAACCTCGAGCATCACGGCCATCGTCTCGGATGTCTACAACAACCCTGTGCGCGACGGGACCGTCGTGTACTTCACCTGTGACGAAGGGATTGTTCGAGGCAGTGAAGATCTGGGGAGTGCCACGACGATAAATGGTGTTGCAACGGCTGTGTATCTGAGCGGTGAACCCAGGGACGACGGCGTCGTCGAGCTGACTGCGTCGACTTCTGGTGGCGGGGTCACTCAGACGACCTATTTCATTTCTTCTGGGCCACCGGCTTCCGTGGAGTTTGTTGCCCCACCGCCCCCCGTCTACGTTCCCGCAGATGAGGAAGGCGAAGTTGATGTCATGGTCGAGGTGCTGGATGTGAATGGCAACTTCGTAGTTTCCGGTACAAAGGTCGGCTTCAAGTGTGACGTAGGGTCGATAGTTTCCCAGGCATACACAGAGGATGGCGTCTACGGGAGCATTGCCCAGTCCACATACACCGCGGAGCCACTGGATATGGATTTCTCCTACTCGGTGCCCGACGACGGCATCGGGGCGGTTGCGCATGTCACCGCATTTGCCGGCCTCGGCGGGGCTGCCTCTGACACGCTCCTGATCTATCTCACGACGGGTGCTGCCTTCAGGACGCGATCGTCGATCGACATCGAAAGCAGTGTCTCGACTGGGGAGGTGGTGCCCTTCGAGATCACGATCCGGGACATGAACGGCAACCCCTTGGGCGGACATCAGCTCGCAATCTCGGCCAGTGCTGGCTCAGTGACCCCGTCCACGGCCGTCACAGACGCTTGGGGCATGGTGACCAATGTCGCCTTCAGTGCGCCCGAGACCGAGGGCACGGTTCTCATAACGGTGACCGACGAGGATCCCGGCTACGGGGGGCTGGTCTTGACGGAGTCGGTAAGTGTCTCAAGCGGCGACTAAGCGGCCTTGGGGGGTGAGCTTCACACCTACCGCGGGCCGGCGGGGGAGGAAATCGCGGCTTGACCGCGTATGGGCGCGGCTGGTAGGGTACCGGCGCCGGCTGATGGTCGGTCCCGAAAGGGGGCGATCATCGATGAATAAGCGGGATCTGGTCGATGAGATCTCCGCCAGATGTGGCACCTCGAAGGCCTCGACGGCCATGATCGTTGATGAGCTCATCGGAGCCATCGGCAGGGCGCTGAGCGAGGGAGAGAAGGTAGAACTGCGTAGGTTCGGCACCTTCGCACTCAGGCGTCGCGGGGCACGCACGATCAAGAATCCCCGCTCGGGGAGGGAGGTAAGGGTTCCCGCTAAGATCGTGCCGTTCTTCAAGTCTTCGAGGCATCTGGTCACGGTACTGGAGCCACCTGAGGGCGAGTAGGGAGCCGCCGGGCAACTCCGCGGAAGGGGTGACCCGATTCAGTCGGGAAGGGGAGGTTTTTTCGTATGGGCTCGGGCAAGAAGAGAAAGCGGCAGAAGATTGCTACGCACAAGCGCAAGAAACGGCTGCGCAAGAACCGTCACAAGAAGAAGAGGAAGCCGTAGCGCCCGGCGACCCTTCCGCGGAGGGTTGCGCAGAAGGCTTGGGTGAGATTGCGCGGCGGCGGTGGCCGCCTTTTTTGCATCCATGAGAAAAGCCCGTGGCAGACTGCGACGCCGGCATCAAGCCTTGACAGGCCGGTTCAAGGCTTCCCCGGGGGGCTTTGGCTTTGTGCTCGTCGAGGACGGCCGTGACGTATTGATTCCCGCCATCTATGTCCGCGGCGCGCTCGATGGGGACCTTGTGGAGTACGAGATCCTCAGAGAGGGTGGCGATCGGGGGCCGGTAGGATATGTCGTTTCAGTGATACGTCGCGCGACGAGCCGCTTCACAGGCATCGTCGAGGGCTCCAGGAAACGCCGATTCATCGTTCCCGACTCCCCGAAGATGCCTGAGAGGATACGACTCGTTGGTCCGCGGTCCTCGATGCCCAAAGGCGAGCGAGTAGTTGCCGAGGTCGTGGAGCAACCGGGGGGACGCTCTGCAAGGGTGATCTCGAGGCTGGGGGAGGCCGATGACCCGGCTCACGACAACTCGATCGTCGCCACAGAACTAGGCCTACCTGGGGAGTACCCTGCTGAGGCTGAGGCAGAGGTGGCAGAGGCCGAAGCACGCCTCCGCCGCCCCGACGGCAGAAGGGCGGATCTAACCTGTGAGCCGGTCATCACCATCGACCCTGCCGAAGCGCACGACTTCGACGATGCCATTTCCCTGAGCAAGTCTCGCAATGGTCAGTGGCTGTTGCGGGTGCACATTGCAGACGTAGCGGAGGCCGTACCTCTTGGCTCTGCACTCGACCTGGAGGCCAGGCGGAGGGGGAACAGCTTCTACCTTCCTGGCAGTGTGATTCCGATGCTGCCAAAGAGGCTTTCGAGTGGCGTTCTGAGTCTTCTGCCAGGAGAGCCACGTAAGACCGTCACCGTCTCGATCCTGCTTGACGACGCTGGGACCCTTCACGGCTATCGGATTGATCACACAGTCGTTCGCAGCCGGGCGCGGCTCACCTACGAGGAAGTGCAGGCGTTTCTCGAGGGGCGCTCTCGAATGGAGGGCGAACTTGGGCCGATGCTGCAGAAAATGGACCAGATAGCTCAGGCCCTGAGGCGGAGGCGCTTCGAGCACGGGGCCCTCGACATAGACGTCCCAGAGCCCAGGGCCGTCGTGGACTCACGTGGAGCAGTCCTTGGTTTGGAGCGACGCGAACAGACCCGAAGCCACCAGCTGATCGAGGAGTTCATGATCCTTGCCAATCGCGCGGCATGCTCTTTTGCTAGGCGGAGGGGCCTGCCCTACATTTTCCGCGTGCACGACATCCCCGATCTGGTGGCGCTGGAGTCGTTCCTGGAAGAAGCAAGCGAGATCGTTCCCCGGAGAGTCCGGCTGGAAAGCGTTGGTGCGGTGGTTCGGTGGGTCGCCTCAGTGGAGGCCGGGCCAGCGATCCGGCGGCTTCTGCACTACCTTTTCCTTCGTGCGATGAAGCACGCCCGCTACGACCCGGTGGATATTGGCCACTTCGGACTGGGCCTCCGCGGGTATGCCCACTTCACTTCGCCCATTAGGCGCTACGCGGATCTCCACAACCACCGCATCGTGAAGTGGGCCCTCAGGCGCGGCCGCAGGCCGGCCCCTCTGGCCCTGGAAGAGCCGATCGAGGAGATTGCTCGCATTTGTACCGAGCAAGAGCAGGTAGCGGAGGAGGCCGAGAGGGCTGCATTCCGGCTCAAGGCAATCCGTTGGGCTGCCAAGCACCTCGGGGAGTCCTTCCGGGCTACGGTGACCGGCGTCATTCGGTCTGGTTTCTTCGTGGAACTGGACGATGTGCCCCTGGAAGGGTTCGTACCTGCCTCGGAGGTTTGGACCCTCCCGTACCTGGTTGCCGAGCTGCGCCGGTCGAAGCGGCGCGGAGCGCTGCCCCTCGGAATGCCGGTGGTGGTGCAAATAGTTAGGGCGTCAATAAGGGAGCGGTGGGTGGCGATGACCCTCCGGGCTGCAGGCAGGCGGGCGCTTCTCGTGGATCCGCGCCGGATGGAGCCACTGAGCACGGATCCGGACGTCGGGCGCCGATCCAGAGGTAAGCGGCCGCGAAGGCGGAGATGAGCAACAGGTGCAGCGGTTGGGAATGCGTTTGCTCGTAATGAGAGCCCCTCTGCCTGCCGATTGTGGTACTGGCGCGCGTGTAGCTGTAGCGCGCGAGAGCGGCTAGACAGCCGCACCGGGGGGGCGTGCATCATGGCCTGGGATGGAATAACCGAACGCCGTAAACACAAGCGCGTAAAGCTGAGACTGCTTCTGGAGATTGAGGGGCCAGACGGTAGGAGAACCCAGATGCAGACGCTCAACTTCAGCGCCGGGGGATTCTACTGCCACGTGGATCGCAAGATTGAGCCCCTCACGCGCCTCGGCCTGCGATTCGTCTTCCCGCCATTCGGTCCCGAGTACTCAGCAGAGCGCTCGATCGAGTGCGAAGCCGTTGTCGTACGCTGCGAAAAGGGTGCCGAAGGCTATCGGATTGCCGCATGCTTCACGGAGATCTCAGCGGCTGACCGTCAGTACATCGACGAGTACCTGCGGTGGTACGAGACGGTGTACGGAAACCCGCCCGAGGAGGCCGATACCCTGCACGAGGGGCTTGACGATTGGGAGAGCGATGTGGCCTGAGGGAAGGCATTGAGCTGGGAGCTCCGGGGCCCGGCCTAGGCCGGGCCCTTCACATATGCTTCGTTGAGCAGGCTTTGACGATGGCGGGTTGGGCTGGTAACCTGGCATCGAACTCGGTCCTTTGCTTTGTTGGGGTTTGCGCTGCGCTGGCGGTGCCGCACGCGTCCCGGGCCCCGGGGGCTGGCAATGGCGCAGCTGGGTAGCTCCGGGGTTCTTCGCGGAGAGGGGATGAGTTTGATCCGGTCGGTTGCAAGCCTGCGGCAGTGTCGAGCCTTGGTGAGTGCTTGGCTGTTCCTCTTTGGCCTCTTGGTTTGGGGGTGGCCTTCAGGTGCGACGAAGTATGCCGCTGAGTTTCTCAAGATCGGCGTGGGAGCAAGGGCGCTTGGGATGGGCGGAGCAGTCACTGCTTGTGTCAGCGGCCCGGAGGCTCCCTACTGGAACCCGGCTGCGATGGCACTCGAAGGCAGCGCATCTGCGGGCTTCATGCACGCCGAGCAGTTTGGGGATCTGTCTAACTACGACTTTGGGGCCTTTGTCCAACCGATCGCTCAGCCGTCGGCCGATGGAGGCACTGCCGAAACGGCCCAACACTCTGCCCTGGGGTTCTCCCTATTGCGCTTCGCCGTGCCAGATATCCTCATCACTAAAGACGCTTGGGTGGATGCAAATGGGAATCACCGCTATGACCCTGGGGAGACGATTCTTGAGGAGAACTTCTACCTGGATAGTGACACCGAGTACGCGGTGCTTCTCTCTTATGCCTGGACCGTGTCGAACCATAGCGCCCTGGGCGGTTCATTCAAGATAGTGCGGGGCGACATGGTGGGCTACTCGTGCTTCGGCGTCGGTCTAGACCTGGCCGGCATTGCGAGGATCGGTAAGGGGTTCTCTGTGGGGGCCCGCCTCAGCGATGCTACGACTACACTCCTTTTCTGGGACACGGGAAGGAGGGAAGTAGTATCGCCTTCGCTGTCGCTCGGGGCAGCCTGGGGAAAAGACCTCTTCAAGGAGGTCCACTTACTAGGCTCTGCAGATCTGGCTGTGACCTTTGAGAATCGCAAGACGGCTAGTACCTTCTCCATTGGCCCTCTGGGCTGCGACCCTCGGTGTGGCCTTGAGATCTCATACAAGAACCTACTTGCCGTCCGT
>CAYMBA010000005.1:20398-41347 GCA_964388535.1 uncultured bacterium
GTCTTGGAGCCTATGGCCTCGGCATCGACTACGCTTTCGTGCCTCATGAGGTTCTAGGCAACAGCCACCGCGTCTCTGTGGCCTATCACTTCTGATCCGCCCCCAGTCGGCGAAGCCTTCTTTGGTCTTTCCCGCCGCAGCTCAGTCCATCTGCCGTGCTCACGATGAACGACTGTGCTGGCTAGATCGTGATCTTGAGCCGGAAGTTTTCTTACCCCGGGCGCAAGCCCTCCCGGCCGTGCCAGCCGGCCTCGGTCTTTCTTCTGCAATGATCTCAAGGGCAGCAACGGCTTGCGTCTCATGGTCGCTTGGGGTGGGGCCGATTCATTGAAAGGGATGCCTGTCCCAGGCATGGAACGCCATTTGCGGGATTGCGCCGAGGGGCAGGTGTGAAGACCACCAGCCGGACGGCATCGGCCGAGATGCCGGGTGCAACACAGAGACGGGGGGAGTCGTGAGCGCCGAGGATTTCGCAATCAACGCCAGGGTGCGCCGCGTGCTTGCCAGGCATTGGGTTGATCCTAGCAGCCTCGAGATCGGGACCACTGACGGGATCGTTGTGCTCCGTGGGCCGCTTGAGATAGTGCCAGGCAGCATGGTGGATCCGGAGGATCCTGATGCGCGCGAGAGCATCGTGAATCGACTGCGCCACGAGATCCGCAGCATCCCGGGTGTCAGCGAGGTCATCATCGAGACCGGTTGGCAGGGTCGGGAGGACGACCACAGGCTTGCGAGCTGAAAATCGTGGAGGGGGAGATGGCGCTGCCGCGGGCTAATGTGAGGCTGCTGCTGGATGGGACGTCGGAGGCCGAGAAAGCGTTGCTACGCGATGCCGAGCGGCATCCCACGTACGCAGACGCGCGCTACAGGCTTGGCCTGCTTTTCCTTGTGCGCGGCGAGTACGAGAGGGCGCTTCGGGAATTCGAGGATGCCTTGGGGATCCACTCCGACTACCGCGCCGCACAGTATGCCGTGAGGCTGGTCCGTATGCTCCGGGGTGAGAAGCTGGACGAACCACCCCTGTTGCCGGCAGGAGTCGTTGCGCCAGATGAGTCGCTTTGGTGTCGAGTAGATGAGGCCTACATGCGGATGACGCGGGGCGAGGAGCCTGGGGCCATCTACGAGAACCCTCCCACAGCGTGTGCGCGGCTCGTCAACCTCCACTACGAAGCGGGATTCGCCGCGAAGGTGGGAGACTTGGATCGCGCGCGCGCGGCGCTGGAGGTTGCGGCAGCCGAGAGTGAAACGAGCCGAGAAGTGCTTCGCCGGGCTGGCGTGGTGCCGTGGAGACCGGAAGCGATCGAGGAGATCGACTCCTACTTGACGGGCCTGGTATGGAGCCCTTTAGTGGCCGATCTCTACTCGTACGTAGGCAGGATCTATGCGCGCAACGGCCTTGCAGCCGAGGCGCTTGAGTTCTACGGAAAGGCGTTTCTCCTGCTCCCAAGGCCCGCTTCGTATGCGATGAGTCTGGCTGAGATGGCATGTGCCTCAGGCAACGAGGAGGAATCGGCTCGGCTGCTTACACAGGCTGTCGAGATGGACCCCACGTTTGTGCCAGCGCGGATAGCCCTGGGATTTGAGTATGCGGCGCAGGGATTCGCCGAAGAGGCAAGGACGCAGTTCGAGGTCGCAGCGAAATTGGCTCCCGGCTACGCCGACGTGCGCTACAACCTCGCGCTTCTCTATGCCAGCGAAGGCCGAGAGGAGGAGGCCGTGGAACAACTCCGGGCCGCCCTTGGGATAAACCCGGGGTACATTTCGGCCCGGCGGGCCCTCGGCTGGATCCTCTGCAGGATGGGCCGCTATGAAGAGGGATTAGCCGAGTATGAAAGGCTGCTCCGGCGCGGCTTCCAGTCACCCGACATTCTCGTTCAGATGGGGCGAGCCGCCATCGCGCTGGAGCGGATCGACGAAGCCCTCGAGTACCTGCAGCGCGCCTCGAACCTGAGCCCGGACTACGCGCCTGCCTATTTCTATCTGGGCCAGGCCTATCAGAAACGGGGACTGAGGAATAGGGCCCGAGCCGCATGGAGGCGGTACCTGGAGAGAAGCGAGGAATCGAGCCACCCAGGAGACGAGGCTTAGGGCGGGCGGCGTTGCGCAGGCTGTTGTGGCGGGCCAGCGGTCGGCCGCCCTTGGGGATGTGCCTGGCGGCAGCTCGTTGGAGCCGTTGCGGGGGGACAATCTGTGCCCAGGAGGGGAAGCGATGACTGAGACGCCCAGGAGGCCCCTTCGCATCGAGATGGCGACCTCCGAGATCGATTCGGGCTCCGCTGTTGGATGGGCGGACCCCGCGCGGGTCGTCGGCTGCGTTGCGCTCTCCCAGCCGAGGGATGCGTTCGAGCGCTTCGTGCTACCAGCGCTCAAGTCGGCTGCAGAGCCGACCTCGGCAGAATCCTCGCTTCCACCCGGCGTCCAGCGTCTCCTTGCAGGCTTGAAAGCCTCCCACGCCCGACTCTATCGCGAGAACCACTCGTTCATGAAGGAACCCAAACGGGTTCAGGTGACCGCGGCTTGTGCAGAGGAGGGTCGGATCTACTTTGTGCGCTCAGGGCCGGGATGGATCTACTTGGTCCGCGGAAGTAGGGCACACGCTGTCGGCGCAGGAAAAGAGGAGGCCATTGGAGACGGCTCGAACGGTGTGCTCGGGGCCCAGAAGCGGCTAGGTATGCAGGTGACCTCGCTGCGCGTAGAGGCAGAGGACATTGTGCTTCTGGTGGTTTCTGAGGCTGGCGAGCAGCCCGACCTGCGGGCCGTGGCTGGCCTATTCCTGGGTACGAAGGATCTGAAGCGCGGCTGCGATGGACTCGCCAACCTCTTGGGGCTCCAGTCGCCGGGAGCCAGTGTGGTCGCCTTCCGTTTCTCCCCACTGCTCCGGGATGCCGACACCTGCAACCTCGATCCGGCGCGGGGCGAAGCCATTCTGGGTGAGATCTCCGAGATGGCCCGCGACCTGGTCTTCGGGGTGACCAGTGGCTCGGGGCAAGTGCGCGGCTACGCGAAGGATCTCGTTTCGGTGGAAGTGGACTCCAGCGGCGACCCAGCCGTCGCGAGCCCAAGTAGTGGTGAGGGGGAGGAGGTCGGCGCGGCTGGAGAAGCCGATACTCAGCCGGAGTCGCGAGAGACCGGGGGCCCAGAGCCCCGTGAGGAGAGAGACAGAAAAGATCTCGCAAGGGCGCCAAGGCGCATGCGGGGCTCCAGGCGCGGGAGCGAACTACCGATATTCGTCGCCTCGGGATTGCTTTTCCTGATCGCCTATCTCCTCCTTGCTCAACCCAGGCTACCGATTCTGGGAAATCTGGCCAGGTCGTTTTCCTCGCTTGGCGGTACAGGTAGGGCCAGGGCCCATGAATCCGGCTACTTGGTGGTTTCCTCAACTCCCCCGGGAGCCCTTGTCCATCTGGACGAGCGTGAGACGCTTGGAACAACACCCACCGCAGCCGTTCGCGTTGGCGTTGGCGACCACCGGGTGACCGTCGACCTCGGCGTGCTGGGCAGATGGGACCGCCGAGTGGGTGTCGAGGCGGGCGGTACCACATATGTCGCAGTAGAACCCAAAGGGACCCTGCTCGTGCGGGCCGAGGATACCGGAGTGGAGGCACGGGCTTGGCTTGACGGTTCGAGCCAAAAGCGGCCCGTACCATGCGCCTTTGAGGGCCTTGCGGCCGGGTGGCACAGGCTGTTCTTCGAGGATGATCGTTTCCCACTGTGGGAGCGGCGGGTCTTTGTCAGGGGGGGTGAGACGACGTTGGTTGCGGTCAACAACGCCTTCTCCGCCGGCAATGCCCTCATCCATGTCGACTCGTACGAGATGGTCCCTGGCCATGGCCTGGTGCCGTGCGAGGGCGACAGCGTCTTCATCGACCGTCTCTTCGCAGGCACAACGCCGCTCGAGAAGGAACTGCCTCCGGGGCTTCACGGTGTTCGAATCCGGCATGCTGGTCTCGACTACGCTGAGGTCTTGGATCTCCCCGCCGGGGCGAGCAAGTTCGTCAGCCCCCGATTCGGGCTTAGTCCTCTTGTTGCTTTTCGTCACAAACCCATCGGCCGCGTCGTCGCGGAAGGCCCCGTGCTACTTGCAGCAGAGATCGATCCGCGTGGCACCGACATCGAGGAGTGTTCGCTGGTTCTGCCGCGCACGAGGATGGGCAGGCAATACCTGAAGCTCTCTATGGTTGACAGTACGAGCGGTCTCTATGTGGCCAGGGTCGATACCTCGCTCGTGGGACTTGGCACTCGTATCCCCTACTACTTCTGCGCGCGCATGCGCGGTGGAGCGACCCAGTGCTCCGAGCTCTACGAATTCGAGGCCGTCAGATCCCTGCAAGAAAGCAGGCTGGCCGAGCGCTCGGGCTCGGTGACGGAACGACAGTAGCACCGAGCGCATTCTCCTTTCTCCTGCAGGATAGGGCACAATAGAAGCGTTGTGAATGTTGGTTCGGTGGTTCCTGTGAACGGGGGGTGCTCTATGTCCAGGCTTCTTCTATCCATCGTCGTGGTTTTGCTTCTTTGCATCGAGGTTGCTTCTGCAACAGTGGTGGATCAGGGTGAGGCGCGTTTGGTGGCGCGCAACTGGCTTTCCTTGTGCACCTACGATCGCGGCAGCTGGGCGGGCGATCTGTCACCCCGGATCCAAAGCGAGCGGAGGCTTTCGAGGGGTGATACGCTTCTTGTCGGTTGCGCGGGAGCCGTTTCTACAGGGGCCCGAGGAGTTCGATGCCTATGTGGCCTCAGGCGGGTTTGCACCCATGAGCGGCCAGGGGCCGCTTCTTACGACCAACTGGCACCAAGGGGAGCCGTACAACAACTACTGTCCGATGGGTGATGGAGGCAGATGCCTCGTGGGTTGCGTTGCTCTGGCCGCTGCCCAGGTCATGCGCTATCACCGCTGGCCGGTTCTGGGTAAGGGCGATCACGACTACATGTGGGACGGCGACGATTCCTGCGGGGGGTCCACCAGCGGGGGCAACATGTCCGCCGACTTTGAGATGCCCTAGCATTGGGACCACATGCCGGATGACTGTGAAGGAGGTTGCAGCGGCACGGAGCAATCTGCCCTGGCCTGGCTGTGTTTCACCGTAGGGGTGTCGGTGGACATGGACTACGGCCATTGCCCTTCCTCTACCTACACGTACAAGCTGCTTACCGCCCTGCCGGAGTACTTCCGCTATGACCCGACGATAGACCGTGAAGAGCGTGCAGACCATTCACCTGACGGCTGGTTCGACATAGTGCAGGAAGAGATCTTCCACGACCGCCCGATGGTCTACCGCATCATAGGGCACGCCGTTGTTTGCGACGGCTGGCGCATCGAGGGAGACCTGCTCGAATACCACATCAACTACGGCTGGGGTGGATCGCACACCGGCTGGTACACCATCGACCATATATACGGCTCGGAGGATCCGCTGCAGGAGTACATGATAAGGAGGATCTTTCCGAAGGAGGTACACACGGTCGAGGCCGACGGCAGCGGGGACTTCCCGACGATCCAGGCTGCAATCGACGGGCTGAGGGATGGCTATGTGATCGAATTGGGTGATGGTGTCTTTACGGGCGAGGGCAACAGGGATCTGGTGCCAGATGGGAAGACACTGACTATCCGCTCGCGCTCAGGCGACCCGGAGACATGTGTCATCGATTGTGGAGGTTCACCGTCTGATCCTCATCAGGCGATCATCCTGCACAACTACGATCATGAGGGTATCACGGTGGAGAGCATCACGATCCGCAACGGCTACTCCGATGCCGACGATGGCTCGGACAGAGGGGGAGCCGTTTGCGCGGGGTGGTCGGGGTGGCCGTACCCGCCCGAGGTGAACATACATGCCTCATTCAACGGGTGCATCTTCGAGAACAACCGTTCGCTCCACTCAGGAGGAGCTGTCTACGGCGTCAACTGTTCGCCGGAGTTCAACGACTGCATCTTCCGCAACAACGCGGTCACTTCGATGGGAAACAACTACGAGGGGGGCGGGGCGGTCAATCTGGCGCGTGAGGCCCCGATCTTCAGGCGCTGTGTGTTCGAGGACAACTACTCCGCCGGCTGTGGTGGTGCCGTAAGCATGCGCCTTGGATGTCAGGCCGAGTTCCAGGACTGCCTCTTCGCTGGAAATACGGCTCACGTCTGGGGCGGGGCCGTCAGTTCGACACAGTGTAAGGAGACGTTCGACGGGTGCGTCTTTACGGGCAATGAGTCGGAGTACGCGGGTCCCGCGATATGGTTCTTCGATCCGTACTGGGCTGCGCCGTATGCTCATCTGGAAGGCTGTCTGTTTACGGGCAACGTTGCTCCCGCATGGATGCCTAGCTGTATCGCCTGCAAAGCAGGGAAACCGGAGATCAGATCCTGTACGATCGCTGACAACGTCAACGGCGGGATCTGGATCTATGACTACGAGGATGAAGCCTCGGCGGTTGTGATCGATGACTGCATCATCGCCTTCAATTCCGGCACGGAGGGAATAAGCTGCACCGGTGCCTCCACCGTGACACTGAGCTGCTGCGACGTCTTCGGCAACGAGGGCGGCGACTGGGTGGGCTACATAGCGGGCCAGTACGGCATGAACGGCAACATCTGCGAGGATCCACTCTTCTGCTACAGGCCCGCAGGCGACTACACGATCCGCTCGGATTCCCCATGTGCTCCCTACAGCGATCCCAATCCCGAGTGTGGTCTGATAGGTGCGTATGATGTAGGTTGCGAGCCTGTGATCAGGGTGTGCTGCCTGGGCACCGAGTGCCTTCTCGTGAGCGAGGAGGAATGCGGGAACCTTGGCGGAGAGTGGATGAGCGATTTCGAGGAGTGCGATCCGAATCCGTGTGAGTGGAGCGGTGCAGAGGATCCTGCATCTTCGGTGCCTCAGCAGAGCGAGATCGCATCGCTGTCTCCCAACCCGGCCTCGGTGGGGACTCGGATCCGGTGTGGGATTCCGGAGGGCCGGAAGGGGTCGCTCGTGGTGGTGGATGCGAGAGGGCGGAAGGTATGGGAGCGAAAGGATCTGGGCACGGGCGGTTGGGTTTCGGTGGGGTGGAGTTGCCGTGATCTTGCGGGCCGGCCTGTTCCGGCGGGTCTCTACTACGTGATCCTGAAAGACGGTGTGAGCCGGCAGTCCCGGAGGGTCCTGGTCGTAAGATAGGTTCTCTTGCGGGCTAGTGCACCGTCTCTGCCTGCATCATGGGGCAGGGTCCGTCCCGCGGGGATGGCCCGTTGGCACGGGCCCTGCCTCGATGCAGGCCGTGCTGCTTGCGCCCGGTCGGGCGGGCCTGCTTTGACGCGCGGGCCGGATATTGCTATTATTTTCTCGGGTACGCGACGCCCCTGGGCGCGCGGCAGCGGCGGGAGATGAGTGATGAGACGGCCTCTTGCGGCCATGACGGCGGGGTTCCTGGGAGTCCTCTGCTTCTTCCTCCCCGTGGTTCAGGCCTCGGCATTGGATGCGCCTGATGCCCCAGGCCTGGAGACCGCTCTCTTCCGCGCCCAGGCAATCCTAGGCGGCTCAGACGCCACCACCCTCGTCGGCGACCCGACGGTGCCCCTCAATACGATCGCCGCTCTGGGTGAGGGCTCTCCGCTCGGTTCAGGAGGAGTCGGAGACTACCTAGAGCGCCCGCGGGATCTCCCCGAGACTTGGGGGACCGAGCACTTCCTTTTCCACGCCAGGACCCCCAGGGTGGACAACCTCTCCGGTGCTCTCGAGTCGGCCTGGCGGCTGTTCCATCGTGAGCTGGGCTGGCCGGTGCCGCCCTCTGACGGGGGCCTGGGCGGTGATGAGCGCGTGGATGTCTACCTGGTGGACCTTCCCGCCGGTGTCAGCGGCTACGCCGTTCGCGAGGGTGAGGGGGCAGGACCTGCGGCCGGGTTCATCGTTCTGAGTGCATCGCTTCTGGAGAGCGGATGCAGCGAGTGTCTGCTCGCGGATGCCGCACACGAGTACCACCACTTGGTACAGTTCGGCTTCGGCTTTACACCAGAGTGCTCCTGGTTCATGGAGCAGACCTCCTGCTTCATGGAGCATCTGGCGGCACCGCAGGCGCCGGATGTGGTTTCGTATCTGCGCTTCTACCTGGAGCGCCCCTGGGTGCGGCTGGACCTCTGCGACGGCGCACACGAGTACGGCTCGTGGCTATGGCCATTGCACCTGGCCGATCGTTTCGGCCACGGCGTCCTGATCGAAATCTGGCGCGAGTGGGCACTCGGTGGCAAGACAATGCTAGAGGCTACCGAGGCCGTACTCTGCAGGCACGGCAGCAGCCTGGATGATGAGTTTCTGGCCTGGTCGGTGCGGAACGCTCTGCTTGGGGTCGGGCTGAGCGGCTACGCCCTCGACGGGCAATCTGTGTCATCCCTTTTCAGGGAGGCTGTTGTCCGTTCCTACCCGTACCGGGCGGCTGGCCCGGATCCCGGGCGCTGGCCGCAGCCGCTGGGTTGTTCCTTGCTGGAGTTCCTCCCCGATCCTGCCTGGGAGGACAACAGGCTTGATGTCGGGGCCTCGGGTTGCGCGAGCCTCGGGATGCGCATGCTCGTGCTCGGAGCGAGCTCGGAGGTAAGCCTCCTGGAGCCCGGGCGGGATGGAGAGGGTGTGCTCCGATTCGAAGTGCCGGGATGGGATGAGGCCGATCGCGCTCTGCTCCTTGTGTGTAACTCCTGGCGGGCGGTTCACTCTTGCGCTTTCTCCGTCGATGCGAAGACACGCTTCGACATAGCGGGTGTCGATGAGACTACGGGGGGAACTGGGGCCTCAGGGCTTATGCTGAGTGCTTCACCAAACCCCTTCGGCCACAGCACAGTGCTCAGCTTCGAGCTGCCGGCATCTGGCCTCGTCCGCCTGGGAGTGCTCGATGCCGAAGGCAGGTTGGTCTCGGTGCTGCTCGAGAGGCCGATGAGCCCCGGGATCCATCGCCTCCTCCTGAGCGATCTCGATCGGTCCCGCCTTCCAGGTGGCGGCATCTTCTTCTGCCGCCTGCAGGCCTGCGGGCTCGAGGAGACTCTGCGGCTGCTGCGTCTCAAGTAGGCCTTCTGGACGCCTCCCCCAGGCACGCCGGTTGCTTGTTCGACCCTTGTGTCTTCCAGCCTTAGGAGTATTCCCGCCGGCGCAGTCTACGCCACGTTCCTGATCGCGGGGCTTGCAGTTGGTTATGAGACAGCACTCTGGCGCGACGCGGGCGCCCTTGGGGCCGCAGCCACTGCCGGCTTTCTGGTGACCGGTCTTCTCGAGATCGTGATGGGCCACAGGGGCAGGTCTACCGCAGGCGGGTTCCTTGCGATGGCGGTGCTGGCTCTTGCACTGCTCCTCGGGGCTGCAAGGGGTGCCGCTATGAGGAGCCGTTGGGAGGAACTCCGCATCGCAGCCGCGCCCCTGGAGGGGAAGGCGTGGCTAGCAGGCAAGGTCATCCAAAGCAGAGGCAGCTGGATTCTCGAGGTTGATGCGTTCCGCCGCATAGGCGAGACGAGGCTCCGGCAGCTGTCTCTTCCGATCCGGCTGCGGCTTCTCCATCAGCCACCGGAGCCGGTAGTCGGTTATCCCGTGGCAGGCTTCGGTGAAGTCGCTATCGGCCCCGCCGTCGTCCTGCCGGGCCTCCGTCCCTTGCCGGGTCCTCAACGCGACGGGACTTTGGGCACGGTCAGGCTGTCGTTGGTTGCGGTTCGCGGGCAAGCGGGTGCTCAGGGTGCGTCGGGGAAGGGCCGTGATTGGGTGCTGCGTTCACTCGGTGCCGTCCTTCGGGCGGGCATTGGTGCCGAGCGGCGCGATATCGCCTGGGCGTTCATGCTCGGTCGGCACTCCGCAGTCGGAAGGGCTGGATTCGACGTCCTCGAGCAGGCAGGACTGGCGCATCTGCTGGCGGTGAGCGGGTTCCACGTGGGTTTCCTCGCCCTGCTCTCGCTTTCCCTTGCCGCACTGATTCCAGGTGCCAGCCGCAGAGCGCGCCTGCTGGTTGCGTCTGTCGCAGTGGGGGCCTACTTGTGCGCAGCCGGCCCCTCGGTTTCAGCGTCAAGGGCTGGGTTAGGCTTCATCCTCTGGGCCTTGGCCCGGGCCGCCGGCCGCCGCCCGCGCGTAGTCTGGTTGTGGGTGGTGGTGCTTGCAGTCGAGATGTGGCGCAATCCCTTGGCTTGGCACTGGCCAGGGACCAGGCTTTCTTATGCCGTCTCCCTCGGACTTCTTCTTTTCTGGGGTGGGAGCGGCCGCACCATCTGGCCGATCCGTGCTCTGCTCGGTGCTCTAGTAGCTCAGTGCGTGGCGTTGCCGCTTCTGCTGTTTCATTTCCATCGAGCGAGTGCCCTCTGGGTTGCAAGCAATGCGCTGCTTCTGCCAGTGGCAATCCTGGTGCTTGTTTCGCTGTGGGGCGGCGTGGTCCTAGCTGTGGTGCTTGGCCAGCCAGCGGATGTGGCCCTAGCAACCGCTGATACCGGGCTGGCGCTTCTTCTTCGCGCCGCCGGGGTAGGTGCCCGGCTGGCGCCGGTAGGGGCCATTGCAGGGAGGCCTCCAGAGTGGGTTGCCCTCCTCTCCGTCGGAGCGATGCTCGCAGCCCTGGCACTGATCAAGAAGCGGCATCTCAAGGCACTGGCCGTGGCTGTGTTGGCTGCGCTTCTGGTTGCCATCCCGCGCGGTAGCCCAGTGCCTGTCCCCTCGCTTGCTTTGCTCGATGTGGGCCAGGGCACCAGCTGGCTGCTCGATACCGGATCGGGTCTCTGGGCTTTCGACGCAGGGCCTGCCCGTAGGAATCCGCATCGCCATGCCCTCGTAGCGGCCACCCGCCTCTATGGGCAGGGCCTCAGACGACTCTTGCTCAGCCACGACGACAGTGACCATACAGGCGGGCTGGCTTGCCTACTGGATGCAGGCGTCGCGATCGATACTATCTCGTATCCGGCGGGCTGGCATCCGTGTGAAGACACCAGGCGGCTCCTGGCGGAGGCAGTTGAGCGCGGCGCGGTGCTGGAGCCTCTGGCAGCTGGATGCCAGATCGGAGCCCCAGGTGTGCGGTTCTGGGTCATCTGGCCCCCATCCTCGGTCACAGACCGTGGCCGCCCGGCGCCCGCCGCGCCTCAGGAGCGCCTCTGGGAATCCGCAAGGGGAAGCCGGCCCAGCGGCGCCGTGGACAACTACTGGGCGCTGGCCGGCGTGCTCGATCTGCCCGGCCTGAGGGTGCTTCTGACATCCGATTGCCCTGCTGTGGTGGAAGACTCATGGTTGCCGGGGCTGCTCGAGGCCGGTGGCTGCGACGTTCTGGAGTTGGCCCACCACGGCAGCGCCGGCTCGAGCAGCTTCGAGTTCATCTGTGCACTCAATCCCAAGTTGGGAGTTCTAGCCTGCGGTCGGGGCAATCCGTTCGGGCATCCTTCGAGGGGCGTAGTGGCGTCGCTTGCATCCTGTGACGTTCCTCTCCTGCGAACTGATCTGGACGGCCCCATCGTGCTTGTGCGCTCGGGAGGGTGGGTGGCAGAGGGACTTCGCTCTGGTCGGAGCATCGCTCTGGGGGAACCCCACCCGCACGCTGCACTCGGCTTTCGTTGAGCAGCCCTCGGAGCCGTGGTATACCCCGCCGCAGCGGGGTGCGCGGAAGCGGCAAGCAATGGGGTGCTCAGAACTCTGTTGCGCGACAGCCGTGCCACTTGCTTGACGTCTGCCGAGCTGCTTTGCGGCGGGGGTGTGGAAGTGGAAGAAGCCTTCACAGGCCTCGAGAGCATCGGTCTTCAGCCCTCCTTCAAGCGCAAGGTGCGGGAGATCGTGGATCTGGACTCGCAACTGCTCATCGTGGTCACGGACCGGATCTCGGCGTTCGACAGCGTCCTGCCGACCCCGATTCCCGGGCGGGGCCGGGTGCTCAACCGGATTTCCAACTTCTGGATGCGGGGGCTTAAGGCATTCGTTCCGACGCACCTGCTCAGTGACGATCCGGGCGATCTTCCTGCTCCATTCTCAGCGCACGCGGATCGACTCGGCGGCCGCTTCTCGCTCGTGAGGAAGGCCGAGCGCATCCCGGTCGAGTGTGTCGTCCGGGGATGGATCACGGGCAGCGGGTATGCCGCGTATAAGAAGACCGGTTCTATCTGCGGCGTGCGCCTTCCTGAGGGCCTCGAGGAGTTCGATCGGCTGCCCGAGCCGATCTTCACGCCGACGACGAAGGCCGATCAAGGACACGATAGGCCTCTCGAGTTCGAAGAGGTGGTTTGGATGCTCGGCAGAGACGTAGCCGAGCGGCTGAGGAACCTGAGCCTCGATCTCTATGCGAGAGGGGCTGAGTACGCCGAGCGGCGGGGCATAGTGATAGCCGATACGAAGTTCGAGTTCGGCTGGGTGGGAGGTGAACTAACGCTGATCGATGAGGCCCTGACACCAGATAGCTCGCGGTTCTGGGCGGCGGACTCGGTGGGGCGGGGAAGGAAGCCGGTGAGCCTGGATAAGCAGTTTCTCAGGGACTACCTGAAGCAGGCTGGATGGACGGGCGAGGGCGAGCCGCCAGGCTTGCCGGCTGAGATCGTTGAGAGGACACGGAAGCGGTATCTCGAGGCCGAAAGGCTTCTAACCGAGGGGCGCACCGAGCCGGACTGGTAGGGCATTGGGAAGCTGGGCATTCCCCGCTACCTGAGCCTGCTTGCGCAGGCCCCGCGCCAGGGCTGGACCAGCGCGATGGGGAGCCCTCTGGAGGTTGCCTTGATAAGGATCAGAAAGGCCCTTCTTTCGGTCTATGACAAGCAAGGCCTTGCCGACCTTGCACGCGGCCTCACGGGACTGGGGATTCAGCTCCTGGCGACACGCTCTACGGCCGATGCCCTGGAGAAGGAGGGGATTGAGGTAGAGAGGCTCGAACAGAGGGTGGGATTCGCGAGCCTCTTCGGCGGCCGGGTCAAGACCCTCGTGCCACAGGTCCATGGAGGCATCCTTTTCAGGCGCGACAACCCTGAGGACGTGGGTGAGGCAGAGAGGCATGGCATCGAGCCCATCGACCTTGTGGTTGTGAATCTCTATGCCTTTGAAGATGCGGCCTCCCGCGAAGCCGAGCTCGGGCGCGAGGGCGTCATCGAGATGATCGACATCGGCGGCCCGGCCATGGTGAGGGCGGCTGCGAAGAACCACAGGCACGTGGTCGTCGTGGTCTCGCCCGACCGCTACGGAATGCTTCTGGAGGCGTTGCAGGAGAACGACGGGGCGGTGCCCGAGTCCATGGCTGCGCAGCTGGCTGCTGAGGCCTTTGCGCGCACGGCGGCGTACGATGCAGCCATTGCTTCTTACCTATGGACGGGCGACAGGCTACCGGAGCGTTGGGCTACCGGGGGCGACCTGTTGCTATGGCCGCGCTATGGAGAGAATCCATCGCAGCAGGCGGCGGCGTATGCATCCGTGTCCTCGCCCTGGCGCAAGATTGTGAAGCACCAGGGCAAGGATCTCTCGTTCAACAACATGGCCGACCTCTGGGCAGGGCTCTGGGCCATCGAGCCCTTCGAGGAGTGTGCCTGCGTGGTCATAAAGCACGGTATCCCCAGCGGCTTGGCCGTCAGAGGCGATCCTCGGGACGCGTTCATTGCCGTCCGTCACTGTGACTCCCTTTCGGCCTTCGGTGGTGTTGTTGTTTTCAACAGACCTGCCGACATGGAGGTAGCTGAGGAGCTGGCGGGAATGTTCCTCGAAGTGGTTGCCGCTCCCTCATGGAGCGAAGCTGCCCTCGAGAGGCTGTCAAAGAAAAAGAACCTGCGGGTGCTCAGCATAGGAGGCGGAGAGAGGCTGTTGATGCCGTCTGCGAGGTGGGCGTTCAAATCGGCAGGGGACGCCATACTTGTACAAACTGCTTCACCGAAGCTCGTGGAACCGCGCGATTGGAAGTGTGTGACTGATAACAGGGCAACTTCGGAGATGCTCGATGAGCTGTGGTTCGCGTGGCGTGTCGTCGCGAAAGTGCGAAGCAATGCCATCGTGCTGTCCAAGGATCATCGTGCTGTCGGGGTCGGGTGCGGTCAGACGAGCCGGATTGACGCATGCGAGGTTGCGATCATGAAGGCCTCCCGGGCCGATGTGGACCTCCGGGGCAGCGTTCTTGCGAGCGACGCCTTCTTCCCCTTCAGGGACGTTGTCGACCGGGCGGCGTCCATAGGGGTTGCTGCGATCGTACAACCTGGCGGATCTAAGCGGGATGGGGAGAGCATTGCTGCGTGCAACGAAGCTGGTATCCCAATGTACTTTACCGGGGAGCGTGTTTTCTCACACTGATGCTCCCGGGACTGCACCAGCGTCTTCTACAGGCAAGGATGAGTCGGGGACCCCTCCCTCCGCAGTCCCGAAGGCGACGTTGCGTTCCGGTCTGGTGATTGGGGTTCTTCTGTGTGTTTTGCTGCTTGCGGGGGGCGCTCGGGCGGGACTTGATGGGCCTCCCGGCGGAGCCGCCGCAGTGTGGCTCGCTTCTCGGGCCGACAGCCTGCTTCGCGCGGTGATGCGGGCAAGAGCGGCTCAGGACGCCGGCGGTCTATCGGCGGCCGAGTCCACATATGCATCTGTTCTCGATTCTGCTGCTTCACTGATTGGCACAGGGCCAGACTCCTTGGTGTGTGCGCCTTCGGGTGAGCGCTTGCTGTGGCACCTGCTTCTCGACAGGCGCTCGGCTGCAATCGAGCGGCTGTTCGAGCCGGGGTTCGCGGATCTTGTGCGGAAATCGGGGAGAATGGCCTTTTGGGCTGCCCTTGGAGCGAAGTCACGCAAGAGGTGGCGCGAGGCAGCACTCTACTTCCACTCGGCGGCGGAGCCGATGCTGGTTCCCTTATCACAGATCCTCGAGGTGCGTTGCCTGGCGCATGTGGACTCCGCGCTGGCCGAGGGACGGGCCCTCGCACTGGTGAGGCGATATCCGCAGCATCCCTTCCGGACCGAGCTGCTGCTTTGGGCTGTCGGAGGGCTTCTTCGAGCCCACGATCTGCGCATGGCACGGATGGTCCTCGGGCGCGAGCCAGCCCGTCGGTCCTCGCCTGACCTCTGGATGCTTCAGGCCGAGCTGGAACGAAGATCGGGGAATGTTTCGCGGGCGGGGGAGGCGTTGCTTGAGGCAGTGGGTCGGGGGCGTCCCAGGTATGGGCTCGGGCTTCGCTACGGGATTGGGGTAGGTCGGTATCTGGCACAAAGGAAGCGCCTGTCGGGGCCGCTTGGTGCGGCAGTAGTGAAGGTTCTTGCTTGGGGCGGCCTTGCGGAGTCGGCATTGCGGACATGGGAGCACTTCGCTTGCGGTTTCTCTCCCACCGACAGCGTGGAAGCAGGCCTAGCGCTGCTGTCGCTTCTGTATTCGAAGCACTTGGATGCGCGGCTGGAGCAAGTGGGCTCTTCTCTGCGCCGATCGTCGGTCCGCCGTGCAAGAATGGAAGCGGCTTCATACCTGGGACGCGCTCGCTGGCGGGAGGGGGCACTGGAAGAAGCGGATTCACTATTGAAGATCGCGTGTCTCTGGGAGAGCCCGAGGAAGCCCCGTTTGACCGGTGAGGAGGCAGTTGTTGCCGAGGCCGCCTTGTGGCGCTTGGGGCGTCTGGCCGAAGAACGCGGGTGTTTCGATGAGGCTGCAAGGGCCTTCGGGCGCTACTCGAAGTGGTTTCCGGGGTCTAGAAAGGCACTGGATGCTTCCCTGAGACGGTCACTTTCGATGATGGAGGCTGGGGATTCCGCGTCCGCCAGGCGGGCTCTCGATTCCTTGTGTTCGTCTGTCGGAAGGTGGGCCTGCGGGGGACCTTGCTTCTATGCTTCGGCGGGGCTGCCGGAGGACGAGGCAAGGTACTATCTCGAGAAGGCCGCAGGAGAGGTGTGTCCTGGATACTACGCGCGGAGGGCCGCCGCAGCCCTCCGGGACTCTGAGAGCGTCACCCAGCCGGACTCGGTGTGGGGAAGGCTTGCGCGGCAGGTGCACGACTTCAAAAGACTCCCTAGGGGTGTGCGGGTGGAGGTTCCCGATGCCGTGGTCGGCTTGGTTGCCGGCAACCCCGTAGCGGAGGCAGCGATGGCGCTGCTGGCATACGGACGTAGGACTTGGGCCTGGCGGCTCATTCGTCACCTGCCGGGTTGGAGAGCCCTAAGCCGCACGGAGAGGGCGGCGGTGCTGAGGGCTTTGGGCGACTTCAAGAGGTCGATTGGGATTTCTATCAAGGATTCACACTGCCTCACTCGCTACCCGGTTGGCTACGCATGGGCTGTGGAGCAGGCTGCCAGGGCGGCAGGGCTTTCGCCTTTCTTCGTTCTCGCTGTCATGCGTCAGGAATCGATGTTGGATCCATGTGCGGTTTCGGGCGCGGGCGCTGTAGGGTTGATGCAGCTGATGCCGGCTACTGCGCGCCGAACGGCCGCGGGCATGATGTCCGACTACGATCTCATGCGGCCGGAGGACAACGTGAGACTGGGGACGGTGCATCTGGCGGAGCTACTCAAGGAAACCGAGGGCGATGTCGCGGTGGCGCTAGCAGCCTACAATGCTGGGATGGAGAAGGCTTCGGAATGGAAGACTGATTCTGGGGGGACGGACCGCTATATTCTGGGTATCGGCTACCTCGAGACCCGCCGTTTCGTGCACCTGGTGTTGGCACACTACTGGAACTATCTCGCGTACTATGGCCTCCAGTGATGCCGTCGGGCAGTCACGCGGGTGGAGGGCGCTGGATTCCCGTGCCACCTTGGCTTGACTTCGCCGAGAGCCGGCATCACCCTGGGACTGATGGGCGAGGATTCCGGCGGATCGGAGCCAGAATGAGATGGTTCGGCGAGATAGGGCGCAAGTCGATTCACCTTGCGGCTATCGCAATTCCCGTGGGCTACTACTTCGTACCCGTGCGGGTGGGTCAGATAGTACTGATATGCCTCACGGCGCTTAGCTTCCTCATCGACGTCGTCAGACTGAACCAGCCGCGCATCCGCACTTTCTTCTACGTCTTCTTCGGCAGGCTGGTGAGAGACCACGAAAGATACAACCTCCTCGGGGCCACATATCTTCTGCTTTCAAGTCTCATCTGTGCCTACGCCTTTGAGAAGCCAGTGGCTGTAGCGGCGCTCAGCTTCCTGATCCTCGGTGATACGGCCGCTGCGGTCGTAGGGAAAGCCATAGGCAGAACCCCTGTCTTTGGCAAGACGTTGGAGGGAAGCATAGCTTGCTTCGTCGTATGCGTTCTCGTCGGCTGGGCCATTCCGGATCTTTCGTGGGCTAGGACGATTGCAGGGGCCGCGATGGCAACCCTCTTCGAGCTTCTGCCAGTTCCTCTGGACGACAATTTGAGAATCCCGCTTGCTTCCGGATTTGCGATGACATTGCTGGCCGGTTGAGGCCCTGGATGGTTCCTTGAACCGCCGATCCTGGAACTGTTAGCGTTGCACGGCGTTTGCTGTCCTGTAGCTGCTGGCGGACGATATGGTTCGTAGTGGCGAGATGCCCCCGCCGAGGGGTTTGGCCATAGAGGGAGGGTGCCTCCCATGATGGGGCGGATAAAGGATCTGGCCGGAAAGGCACTTACAAAGGTCTTCGGGACCAAGAACGAGCGCGACCTGCGTGCCTTAAGGCCCCTGGTTGCCCAAATAAACGAGGTCTACGAGAGCCTCGCGAGCCTGAGCGAGGAGCAACTGAAGGCAAAGACGCAGGAGTTCAAGGACAGGCTCGCTCGAGGTGAGACACTCGATGACCTCATGATCGAGGCCTTCGCGGTGGTCAAGGAGGCCTGCAGGCGCAATCTGGGGCGCAAGTGGACGGTGGTAGGCCACGAGATTACATGGGACATGGTGCCCTTCGACGTGCAGTTGATGGGTGCTATTGTCCTTCACCAGGGAAAGATCGCCGAGATGGCGACCGGCGAGGGCAAGACGCTGGTCGCTGTCATGCCACTGTATCTCAACGCCCTGGCCGGTAGGGGTTGCCACCTTGTCACCGTCAACGACTATCTGGCCCGCCGCGACAGCGAATGGATGGGGGAAATCCTGCGCTATCTGGGGCTTACGGTCGGTGTAATCCAGCACGACATGGACAACGTACAGAGGCGGGCGGCCTACGAGTGTGACGTCACCTATGGAACGAACAATGAGTTCGGTTTCGACTACCTGCGTGACAACATGGCCATCCGAAAGGAGGATCGGGTCCAGCGGGGCCACTTCTATGCGATAGTCGATGAGGTCGATTCGGTACTGATTGATGAGGCACGTACGCCGCTCATCATCTCCGGCCCCGTGCAGGCTTCCAGGCAGCAGTACGACAAGCTGCGCGATCCCGTCGAGAACCTGGTGCGCCAGCAGAACGTCCTCATAGGAAGGATGTTGAACGAAGCTGAGCAGCTGCTCAAAGAAGCCGACGAAAGCGAGGGCAAGGAGGCTGAAGAGAAGCGATACAGGGCTGGCATCCGCCTGCTTCAAGTGCAGAGAGGGGCGCCCAAGAACAAACGATTCCTCAAGATGATGTCGGATGCGGCACTGAAGCAGCTCGTTCATCGAGTGGAAAGCGACTTCATGCGCGACAAGAGGCTCCACGAGCTGGACGAAGACCTGTACTTCTCCATAGACGAGCGCGATCAGAGCGTGAATCTCTCGGACGAGGGCCGCCGTCTACTCTCGCCTGGGGATCCAGAGTATTTCGTGCTACCGGATCTGGCCGAAGAGATAGGGAAAATCGAGCGGCGGGAGGACCTCAGCCCGCGGGAGCGGATTCAGCTGAAGGACGAGCTCCACAGGCGGTATGCAGAGAAGTCAGACCACCTTCACTCGATTCAGCAGCTGCTGAAGTCGTACTGCCTTTTCGAGCGTGACGTGGACTACGTGGTCCAGGACGGCAAGGTCGTCATCGTCGATGAGTTCACCGGCAGGCTCATGCCGGGGCGGCGCTACAGCGACGGCCTCCACCAGGCTCTGGAGGCCAAGGAACGCGTCACCGTCGAGGGTGAAACGCAGACCTGGGCAACCATCACGCTCCAGAATTACTTCCGCATGTACGAGAAGCTGGCCGGCATGACAGGAACGGCGGAGACGGAGGCGGGCGAGTTCTGGGAGATATACAAGCTCGACGTCGTTGTCATTCCCACCAACGATGTCGTCAGGCGTATCGACTACAACGACGTCGTCTTCCTGACCAAACGCGAGAAGTACAATGCGATCATAGACGAGATAGAGCGTCTGCATGCCCAGGGTCGGCCGGTTCTCGTGGGTACCGTGAGTGTAGAGGTTTCGGAGACGCTGAGCCGGATGCTGAGACGGAGGGGGATAAATCACTCCGTACTCAACGCGAAGTATCACCAGAAGGAAGCGGAGATTGTAGCGAAGGCGGGCCAGCCGGGCGCAGTGACGATAGCGACCAACATGGCCGGGCGAGGTACCGACATAAAGCTGGGCCCTGGGGTCGTGAAGGGGAAGAAGTGCCTCATAAAGTCACCTCCTGGCGTGGGTGATTGCCAGTACACAGACGACGTGGGGCGGTGCATAGCCGATGTCCCCTGTGGACTGCACATAATAGGCACCGAACGCCACGAGAGCCGGCGCATTGATCGCCAGCTCAGAGGGCGCGCCGGCCGCCAGGGGGACCCTGGCTCGAGCCGTTTCTTTCTCTCTCTCGAGGACGACCTGATGAGGCTCTTCGGCGGCGAGCGGGTGGCTGCCCTGATGGAGAAGATGGGGGCCCGAGAGGGAGAGGTGATCGAGCATGAATTCGTCACCAAGGCCATCGAACGTGCGCAGAAGCGGGTGGAGGAGCAGAACTTCGAGATACGCAAGCACCTGCTCGAGTACGACAACGTAATGAACCAGCAGCGTGAAGTGATTTACGGCCTGCGCAACAGGATCCTCGAAGGCGAAAACCTGAGGGAGGAGATACAGGGTCTCATAGAGGAGGTCGTGCGAAGACGCCTCGAGGTGCCTCTGGAACCGTGGAGGGGGAGGCGATCGGCTCCTAGTGAAGACGAGGAGCGCCTCCTGGAGGACGCCTGCGAGGAGCTGGAACGGATCTTCCTCGTGTCGTTCCCCCTGCTCGAGATGGCAGGGTCTGTTTCTGGCGAAGACCGGGCGGAAGCACTCCTGCAGGAGGCCATCTCACGGGCGAGGAAAGCGTATGAGGAGCGCGAGCAGCTCTGGGGTGCTGAAGTAGCAAGAGAGGTCGAGCGTAGGGTCTATCTTCGAGTCATCGATGAGCACTGGAAGGACCACCTCTATGAAATGGACCTTATGCGCAGTGGCATCGGTCTGAGGGCCTATGGGCAGAAGGACCCGTTGCTGGAGTACAAGTCCGAGGCGTTTTCGATGTTCCAGTCTCTCATGGACAGGATTTCAGAGGAGACGCTTAAGACTCTCTTCAGAGCCCAAGTACAGATCGGTGCTCCGCCGATACCGCCGCCCACCCTGGGGAGCCTGGGAACAGCTGTTCACGAGGAGGCCGGCGCTTTGGCCGCGGCCCGTGGCGGTGGCGGGGAGACTGCACCTGCACCTGGTGTGGCTGCGCCGCAGGCTCCTGCCAGGCCACGGGGGACTGTCGTAAGGAAGACGAAGAAAGTCGGCAGGAACGACCCTTGCCCATGTGGGAGCGGAAAGAAGTATAAGCACTGTTGTGGGCGCGTGAAGTAGCAAGGGGACCTGACGCTGGTCTTTGGACCCCGAAGGGGGTGTCCCCGAGCAGCTTGTTGCCATGGAGCATATGGGGGTGTAGAAAGTGGCCACGGCGACCGAGCCAAGTTACATGGGCCCATTCTTGCTATTTGCTCTGACGGCTCAAGGTTTGGCTTCACTAGGCCACAGACTCCTGTGAAGACCAGGAGGCAGCATCGAATGGCGAGGCGATTGATCATCGTTGAGTCACCTGCTAAGGCTCGCACTATCTCGAAGATAGCCGGGAGCTCGTACGCAGTCGCAGCCTCGAACGGGCACGTAAGGGACCTCCCAAAGACCCGCCTTGGAGTGGACATCGAGAATGGCTTCAAGCCCAAGTACGTGACCATCAGGGGCAAGAGCAAGGTCATAAAGGCGCTGC
>CAYMBA010000006.1:0-12157 GCA_964388535.1 uncultured bacterium
CGGCGGCGGCGGCGACAGCGGGGGCGGCGGTGCCACCACTCCGTAGAAACGTGTCACTCCCAGTATCAGGGCGAACACGGTTGTGCCAAGGAGGGACCACAGTATTGCCCCTCGTACGTTCCTCGCCATCAGAGCACCTACCAGAAGCAGGCCGAAGAGGGTCGTCCAGACTGCGGGGTTAGCGGGATCACCCAAACCTACGGGCACCGGACCGGTAGGGGGTTTGACGACCAGGCCGCCATCTATGAGACCCAGAAAGGCTATGAAGGCACCGATGCCGACTGCAATGGCGTGTTTGAGCGACTGGGGAATGCTGTCGATTATGAGTTCCCTGATTCGGGCAAACGTGAGGATGAAGAAAACGATACCCGAGAGAAGCACTGCTGCCAGGCCCTGCTGCCAGGTGATT
Organism: uncultured bacterium; assembly: GCA_964388535.1. Lineage (GTDB taxonomy): Bacteria > Eisenbacteria > RBG-16-71-46 > CAIMUX01 > WJJG01 > CAYMBA01. The sequence goes on from CAYMBA010000006.1 coordinate 410, forward strand.
AGCCCGGCGGCGATGAAACCTGCAAAGACGGCGTTTTCCCCCATGGCCGGCGCCAGCGCGATCGGGTAGTTGGCGACGAGACCCATCAACAGCGTCGCGAAAGCAGCCGATATGCAGGTTGCTACCATTACAGCGCCGAAGTCCATGAACTCCCGCCCACTGGCCTCAAGCCCGGCACCACTGAGGATGACTGGGTTGACGAAGATGATGTAGGCCATCGTGAGGAAGGTGGTGACTCCGGCCAGGATCTCGGTTCTGACGGTGGCTCCGTATTCGCGCAGGTGGAAGAGCCTCTCCATGGCACCTCCGGTGTCAATCGAAGACGCGGACCGTCTTCGTGGATCTGGGATCGACCACGATGATTCTGGGCCTGCTGAGAATCCTCTGCATCGACTCCAGGTATATCCTTGTCTCTGTGACCGAGCGCGACTTGCGTGCCTCGGCCAGCAGGTCGAGGAACTCGGAGACCTCCCCCTTAGCTAGGTTCACTGTGCGTGCACTGTCGATCTGCGCTTCCTTGATCATCCTGTCGGCCATTGCGCGCGCCTTGGGAATGAGGTCCTTCCTGTAGCCATCGGCTTCGTTTATCAGCTTGGCCTTCTCGAGTTTCGCCGTAGAGACGTCGTTGAAGGCTTCGATCACATCGGCCGGAGGCTCGATGTCGCCGATGTTGACTGTTACGACATGAATGCCTGCTTCAAGCTCGTCCAGAAGTGCTTGCGTGCCCCTGCGTGTCTCATCTTGCACGCGTATCTTGCCACTTGTAAGGAGTTCGTCCACCGGCATCGTTGCGATCAGGCGGGTGAGCGTCGTCTCGGCGCACTTTCGCACAAGGAAGTCGGCATCGACGGGGCCGACACGGAAGAGGTACTCGACTGGATCCGATATGGTGTATTTGATCGTCAGGGTGAGGTCGATGATGTTCGTATCCCCCGTGACCCATTCGACTTCCTCGGGCGCGGGCGGGATGCCGCGCACAGCATCGACCATCTTGTAGCCCACAGGCATGGTGCGAACTTCGGTCGTCGTAAGCGTGATCACCCGCTCGAAGGGCCAGGGGAGGCTGAAGAGAATCCCAGCGGGGGCTACACGGACCGCCCGGCCGAAGCGCAGGACCACGGCCCGTTCGTCCTCGCGCACTACACTTATGCCCGTGACCGCCCAGTCGATGGCCAAGGCGGCAAGGATCAACAAACCCAGGCGCTTCGGTTTCAACCACCGCAGGCTCGCCCTGCCGGCGGCGGAAGCTGCTCTTTTCAGATCGTCCAGATTCATCAGGGCTCCTTGAGCAGGTGTAGCAGGCGCGAATCCGACGGCAGTACCACTGTGGCCTCTTCATCGAGGAAGGTCTCGTACGCCTCGAGGGTTTTCAGGAACTCGTAGAAGGCTTCATCGCGGGAGTAAGCAGCCGCGTAGATGCGCGCGGCTTCGGCATCCCCACGCCCGCGGATCTCACGTGCCCGTCGCTGGGCCTCGGCAATGAGCTGAGCCTTCTCCCTGTCCGCGTCGGCCCGTACCTTTTCGGCTTCCTCCTCGCCCTCGGAGCGGTACTTGCGTGCTATCCTCTCGCGCTCGGCTTCCATCCGCCTGAAGACGGCCTGTCGGTTCTCCTCCGGGAAGTTGAGCCGCTTGAGTCTGATCGCCCGCACGCGGATCCCGTAGGCATCCAAAGCCTTCTCCGCCGCCCTGCGAGTGATCTTGGCCATGATCTCGTCCATCCTTACCTGGTCTTCGTTGGTCGAGAGAAGCACTGAGAGGTCGTGGGAACCCAGGGCGGCACCGACCTCGGCCCGCATGATGTCCTCGAGTTGCGCTTCTGCCGTTTTCTCATCCATGACACTCACAAGGAACTTAAGTGGATCGACGACCTCCCATGCTGCAAAGGCATCCACGAGCACGTTTTTCTTATCCAGCGTCAGGTATTCCCCCGCCGGTGGATCGAGAACTTTGACGCGCTTGTCTATCCGAACCACGGTTTCAAACGGAGGCGGCAGCTTCCATGCCAACCCTGGGCGCGTGATCGTGCGCGTAGGATCGCCAAAGAAGAGGACAACAGCGTACTCGGTCTCTTGTACTTCGAAGGCGCAAGAGAGCAGGAGCGCTATTGCGGCTGCCACGATTGTGAGTGTAAGAAGAGTCTTCTTCATCGCTGGCTACCTCCCAACCCCTGCCTGCGGCTTTCTTCCAGCCGCCGGAGCTTCTCGCGCCATGTTTCCTGACTGCCTCTGCCGGTAGTTCCTGTGTTCGATCTGTCTGGGGTGGCAGCGGATGTTCCACGGGGTACCGAAGAGCCTGAAGAAGAGCCAAGCCCTGCCGGTTCGCTCCAGAGCCCCGGCTCGCCTCCGCCCGTCAGCCACAAATCGACCGGCACCTCGGCTGCCGCCGCCACCACACGGCTTGAGGCCAGGGCTTCAGCAGCAGCGTCCAGATACATCCGCAGCATCGTTATCCTCCTCGTGTCCCGGGTTGCTGCCTCCAAGGCAGCGAAAGCGATGGAGTCCCCAAGGGCCGTCGATACTCTGAGAAGGCTGTCGTTTCCGGCCTCGACAATGGTTCTGTAGAACTCTCCGCGGGCAGAGGCCAGAGCCTCGTTGCGGTAGCTTTCAGCCTGGCGCACGAAACGGTGGTTGTCTTCCATCGCGCTTGCGACATCCCTGAAGGCGAAGTGCACCTCCGGTGGTGCGTGAACATCCACCAAGTCGACCCGCAGGACTTTCACGCCGCAGCCGACAGCTGATATCTGGGCCTTCAGTGTCTCCGCAATGGCTTGTTCGATCTCTATGCGGTGGTTGACGAGGATGCTGTCGGTTTCCATTTGGCAGACCACGCGGCGGATCGCATACTCACCGAGGGCGGCAACTAGGGAGTCAGGCTGTTCGGCTCCAAAGTGGAACTTGTACGGATCGGCCACCTTGTACTGGATGCTGTAGCGGAGCGCGAGCAGGTTCTCATCACCCGTGGCTACTTCCGCTTCCTTGCCCAGCTGGGCCTGCAAAGGTGTGAGTCCCAGACGGTCGAAGGCGAAGCTGCTCTGGCCCGGGCGGAAGCCCCTGTTTATCGAGCGGACCAGGTCGGTACGTTCCGTCTCCAGGTGCGAGAAGGGATACGGCCAGTGGACGACGAGACCCGGATCTTCGATTGTCCGCGTCACCCGGCCGAAGGTTACGACCCAGCCGGTCTCTCCCGGCTGTACGATCGAGAAGCCTGTCAGCACGTACAGTACAATGACGACCACTGCGTAGAATGCGACAGCGCCCTTGCTGCCCAGGTCGAGGCCCAGGGGCTTACCTATCGATGCGAGCCAGCGCCTGTAGCGGCCGAGGACATCAGCCCTGCGGGCACTGGAAATGATGAGACCCAGGAGCACCAATGCGGCCGGCACCTTGATCCATGCAGGGACCATCTCCTGGCCGGTGCCTGCAGCAGCGGCCGCATCTACGTCGGCCGCACGATAGACAGCGTCGACGAGCAGTCCGGCCAAGAGGCTGAAGACGGCTACGGCAACCAGATAGATGGCCACTACGCGCTTTCCCAGAAGCTTCAGGAGCACCGAGAGCGAAGCCATGTTCGTAGCCGGCCCGGCCAGGAGGAAGACGAGTGCAGCGCCCGGATTGAGGCCCTTGAGGATGAGTGCGGCTGCGACTGGAGTGGATGAGGTGGCGCAGACGTAGAGAGGAATGCCGATGAGGAGCATGGCTAGCATGGCCGTGAAGCCCCCGGCGCCACCGGCCTCGAGGGCTCCTTCGGGCACCACGGCCGCGATAAAGCCTGTGGCCAGGACTCCGACGATGAACCAGGCTACGATGTCATCCAGAAGCTCGACATAGCCAAACCGCGCTGCCTCCAGCAGCCGCTCGCGAAGGCCGCGAGCCCTTGGCCTCGGCATGTGCACCTCCAGCGGCGCCGGGATCTTTTCCGCCGTCGCTTCCTCGGATGAGGTCTCCTCGGCGCCAGTGAGGTCGTCGTGACAGGAGCTGTGTGGAGGCGTCTCGCTCCCTGCGTTGTCTCCCGGCCCCTGACCCCGGGCGTGGATTGGAGAGGATTCGGTGGGCCCTTCGCCGCTTTCGCTTCCAGTCTCCGGCTCGGGTGATTGGCCTTCTTCCGAGGGCCGCACAGCGACATTGACGGCGGCCCCTGCTGCCAGTGCTGTGGCCATCGCCGCCAGTGGCCTGGCCACCGTCATGATTGGGTCCATCAGGGCGTAGGTGACGCTTATCGAGTCTATTCCCGTCTCGGGCGTTGAGACGAGGAAAGAGACGGTTGCGCCCTTGCTGGCTCCAGACTTCCGCAATGCCGCGGCTGTGGGTAACACGCTGCATGAGCAGAGTGGCAGGGGGATTCCGACCAGGGAGGAGATCGTTACCGAGCGCAAGTCGTTCTTGCCAATCGTCTTTGCAAGCCAGCGGGCCGGGACGAATACCCGAAGGAGCCCTGCCAGGAAGAACCCCAAGAGCAAGAACGGTCCTGCGTTGAGGAGGACGGCCGCTGTCTCGCGGATGAAGTCTATGAGGAAGTTCACGCCGTGGCCCTCCATGGGCTCCTCATACGAAGGAGTGCCCCAAGCAGGCGGAGGTGGGGGAGCAGGTCCTCCCCCCGGCATTCTTCTGGCACCCAAGTGCCAACACCAAAGGCGCAATAATGTTGCAACATTCTTACCCCTGGTGAGCCTTGGTTACCCGGGTCAGCGGGTATCCGAGCCGCCAGCCGGGCCGGCGGCGATGTGGCCTCCCGCCAGGATTCCCCTTCGAAAGATCGGCATCCTTGTCACCTTTTCCCTGGAGCCCCCGATCTGGGTGGATCCAGGGTCCCTGGACGGGCACTCAGTCGGGAGAATCTGTCTCTGGCTCGCCATCGGCTGCGCTCGAAACCACCATTGAGCGCAAGCGCTTCATCCGCTCGGGCTTCTCCATGGCGAACCGCTCTATGGCCGCTAGGATCCAATCCGGGCTCAGGTGCGCTTCGTCCAGCACTTCATCGACGGTGCCCCCAGTACGCCATCGGTCATCCCAGTCGGCCGAGAGAGAATAGTCCCTGGCGATGGGAGCCGCAATCCATCGCAGCATGCTCGATGCGCAGCGGCTAGTGATGAACATCGCGTCCATCTGCTCCCACCTCGGAAAGACCGATGACCGGAACTCCGCAGGCTGACGCTCGAAGAGGTACCGGCTCAGTGCCGCCACGATCTTCACATTAAGTCCCCTTTGCTCGATCTCGGGTAGCACTCGCAGCAGGCCTTCTATGACCGAGGTGCCCTGTACCAGTACCACACCGCCCCTTGGGCGTTCCCGGTCGTAGGGGCGAATCACATACGCTCCCCGGGCCGACTCAAAATGGCTGGGTATGCCTAGCGCTTCCCTATCTGGGATCTCGATCGGTGGCCGGGTCAGGTGGATTGCCACTATGGGTGCTGGGTGCTTCATCGCCTCGGCGAGCATGACGGGCACCTCGTTGTATTCCCATGGGTGAAGATCGATCACGGCACCGTCCGGAAACAGCTCCGTCACCGAGGGGGAGAAGATGCCGAAGTGCGTCCTTGAGTCATCGGCCGTCTCAGGGCCTGAGTGCCCGGCTACCCAGAGCACCTTGCCCATCTTGATGCGGCAGTCCTGGGCAGTCTGGCTGAAGAGCCTCATCGGGCCGTATTTCAGATACACGAAGGCGCCGTATGTCGAGCAGGCACCCCAGAGCCCGTCGAACTCGCTCCATGGGTCTTCGGCCACGTTGGTCGAGGCCACCCCAGTCATCATTGCCGCGTTGGTGAACTCGGTGATTTCCTGGGGAAGCAGCACCCCTTCCGGGTTCTTGGAGCGCTCGTACCATCCCCAGGAGCCCGCGAAACCGGCGATGCCAGTCGATTCGGCCAGATCCGCAGAGCAGGCGAGCCACAGAGGCCTGCCGTAGCGTTCCCGGCAGATATCGCTCACCCAGCCACCCCAGCGCCCTAGTGCCTGTCGGTTCGAAGCCCTTGAGCCCGGTTTCGCCCACATGGACTCCGGATACCGGGCCGGGTCGAACAGGTCGGGATCAAAGCGCATGGGCCGGGGAATCCAGAAGCGTGCCTGAGGGGAAGCTCCGGCTGCTTCGGGTGTCTCTCCTGTGGGGCCGCGACCCGGTGCCGTCCCCTTGCTTGCGGTCCTTGGCTCATCCCCCTCCCCGGCCGAAGGGCTTGGCCCGGGGTCCGTGGGCTTTGCGGAGTTTCTTCCAAAGCCGAAGGCCTGCGCGGCGGGCAGCTCCCCTGGGACCTGGGAAGCCAGTTCCAGCAGGCGTCCTGCAAGGTATTCCAGAAGCCCCGAGCGCCGCTCGAAGAGGGAGACCACGCGCTGGATGTTGATCAGTGTCTGGCGTTCCCTTTCTTCCTGCCCTTCAGGAGCCGGTTGCCCGAAGCCCTCGAACTCGATGCCGTAACGCTCCATGAAGGGGCGCTTGGTTTCCCAGAACGCGGGGCTGTTCATGGGAGTGTGCGGAGAGCCGTGACTCTGGTAGTCGTACTTGAGGTAGCCGCGACCCTTCCTGGTCCTTGCGAAGAGCAGTGAGGGGGTGAGGGATTCAGCCTGCGCGGCGCTGATCATTGCTTTCAGTCCCGCTTCGAGCGCTTTCCAGTCGGTGCCTTCCGCTACCTCATATGTTCTCCACCCGAATGACTCGAACCACTCTCGGGGCGTTCCAGGAACCACGGAACTGGTCCTGCGAGGGTCGATCCCGAAGTCGTTCCAATCGAGTAAGAGGAACAGGTTGCCGAGTCCGAGGCCCCAGGCGACCTGTCTTGCTTCCAGTGCACCTCCTGGCGTCAGGCCGCCTTCGCCCTCGAGCACGAATACGCGGACCGTCTCCAGTCCCATGCGCCGCAGCGCCAGTGCTTGTCCGAGGGCGGCGGGCAGGCCGTGACCCGAGGGGCCGGTATTGAAGCGCAGCAGATGCGTCTTTCCTGAGCACTCTGCGTGACCCGGCAGACCGCCCCGCCGCCTGAAGCGAATGAGATCTTCAGGCAGAACTGTCAGGGAAGGGTCGATGTAGAAGCGCTGATCCTTGGTGGCCTCGTAAATCCTTCGCATGGCTTCGGAGAAAACTGCCAATGCGGCATAGAAGAGGGGGATCGTGTGGCCTGCTCCCAAGATGAAGCGGTCTGCAAGCGGGTGCTCGGGGCGCCGTATGTCCCATCGCATTGCCCCTGAAAGCATGAGTGAGACCAACAGGTGTACCTTGCTCCTTGAGCCCCCGGGGTGTCCGCTCTGGCGGAGGTTCAACATCAGGTCGATCAGTGCATCGACCATGTCCTTTATGGTTTCCCAGTGCTCGAGGTACCCATCATTCGCCGAAGAATGTCCCATCTCATCCCTCTCCTGGACGAAGGCCCCAAGCGGTTCACGGACGCACTAGGGTGCCACACCGCACGTTTCCACGGAAGGAGGTTGGCAACGCCGGGTGGGCGCTGCGATAAGGTGCGTGTCTATCAACCGCACTGGCAGGGCGCCTTGGAGCACCGGCAGGGGATGCCGAACTCGCGCGGCAGGATTCGAATCTGCTATACTGGGCGGGTGTTTGGGGGAAGTGGTCATGCTTGATGAGCCCGCTCTCGTACTGAACAGGAACTGGTTTCCCATCGGCACAACCAAGGTTCGAGATGCCATTTGCATGATCTACCGGGCTGCTGCGAAGGCGCTCGATCCTACTGACTTCCGCACCTATGACTTCGACTCATGGGCTGCCCTGAGGGTCCCAGAGGGGGAGCCGTGCATCAGGACAGTGCGCCTGCGGATCCGGATCCCGGAGATCATCGTCCTGACAAGATATGACAAGATCCCGAGCCTCGAGGTGCCCTTCTCGCGCAGAAGTATCTACAGGCGAGACAAGTACCAGTGTCAGTACTGCGGTGCCAAGCCGCACTGGAGCGAGCTCACAATCGACCATGTGATACCGCGCTCCAAAGGCGGCCGGTCCACCTGGGAGAACTGTGTGCTGGCCTGTCTCGAGTGCAACCGCAGGAAGGCAAACCGCACGCTAGAGGAGGCAGGCATGACGCTCTTGCGGCAGCCCAAAGCCCCCAGGTGGAGTCCGTTCATTTCGATACCCATTGCGAAGCGGAAGGCGTCGTGGGAGCACTTCGTTGCAGAGGCGTACTGGAACGTGGAGCTGCTCGAGTAGGATCAGCGGCGGAGCGCGGCGCCCGTCGCGCTCGCCTCACAGGCTGTCAGGCCGGCAGGTGGTCCTTCATAGACGACCCTGCCTCCATCGGGACCCGCTCCCGGACCCAGGTCGATCACCCAGTCGGACGAGGCGATGAAGTCCAGGTGGTGTTCGACTGCAACCACACTGTGCCCCATCGCGATGAGGTCTCTCAGTGCACCCAGGAGGTTCTCGATGTCACGGGCGTGAAGCCCCGTGGTGGGCTCATCGAAGAGGAACAAGTCGCCCTTGCTGGGTTTCCTGCGCGAGCTTGAGGTGTATCCGGCCTCGGCGAGGAATGCGGCAAGCCTCAGCCTCTGAGCCTCGCCGCCGCTGAGACTGGATGTGCTCTGGCCGATCACGATGTAGCCGAGGCCGACGCGCTTCAGTGGAGCGAGCTTCTCGAGAACCCTCGGCTCACGAGAGAAGAACTCGATTGCCTCATCGACGGTCATCTCGAGCACGTCGTGGATGTTCTTGCCTTGCCATTTGACCTCCAGGACCTCGGGCCGGAAGCGCTTGCCGCCACACGCCTCGCAAGTGACCTCAACGTCGGGCAAGAAGTACATCTCGAGCACTTGCGTGCCTAGCCCCCCACACGCTTCGCAGCGGCCCCCCTGGGTGTTGAACGAGAAGGCCCCTGGCCCCAAGCGCCTTTGCCGCGCAGCGAGGGTGGAGGCGAAGAGGTTGCGGATCTCCTGGTAGGCCTTGACGAATGAGATTGGATTCGAGCGCTTCGACCGGGCCGGCATGCCCTGTTCGATGAAGCGGACTTCCTCGATCTGATCGAACCCGCGGATCTCATCCACCGCCCCCACGTCCTCTGCGGGGCGGCCCACGCTACGGAGCCAGTTCCTGTAGAGCACCGAGTCGATCAGGGTCGATTTGCCTGAGCCCGAAATCCCCGTGACGGCGACCAGGCCTCCAAGTGGTACTCTGAGCGATTCGATCTTTAGGTTGTGTTCCCTGGCGCCACGGATCTCAATGGACGGGACCGATGCGGAAAGCCTCGGGTGTCGACGCCTTGCTCTTGCGCGGCGTTCTGCTACCCATTCGGCGACTGCCTTCTCATCCCAAGGATGTTCAAGGCGCTTTCGCTTCTTCCTGCTCTCGGGCTGTATCGTCCGGTTCGTAGCACCTGCATTTTTCCTTGCCCCCGCAACCCCATTCGGCACCGCCGCGGAGATTCGTGGCCTCTCGACCGCGGCGCCCGTTGCGCGTGTGTCGAGGTTTCTTTCTTCCTTGCTCCTACTGGCGGCAAGCCGAAAGAATCCTGGATTCTCTGCCAAGAAGTCCTTTGGTGGGCCTTCGTAGATCACTCGGCCGCCATAGCGTCCTCCGCCAGGGCCTAGCACGATCAGGTGATTGGCGGACTCTATGACCAGGGGGTCGTGCTCGACGACAACGACCGTGTTGCCGCGGGCGGTCAGCTCCCGCATGGCGCGGATCATCCTGTGGGTGTCGGTAGCGTGGAGTCCAACGGTTGGTTCATCGAGGATGTAGAGGGTCTCCGAAAGAGCACTACCGAGTGCAGCTGCGATTCTGATCCGTTGTGTTTCGCCGCCGCTGAGGGTCCTGGCCGCCCGGCCTAGGCTCAGATACCCGACACCTATCGCCTGCAGGTGCTTCAAGCGGTTGCGGATCTCGTCCAGAAGGGGGGAGACCTTTGCTCTCTCTGTTTCACCGAGGTCGAGGTTCCCGAAGAAGGAGGTGGCTTCGTCGATTGTCATCGAATGAATCTCATGGATATTCTTTCCGCCAACGGTCGTGGCCAGGGCCTCGGGCTTGAGCCTGGATCCCTTGCAAACGGGGCAGGTGACGTAGCCGCGGAAGCGCGATATGAAGATGCGCACGTGCATCTTGTAGCGCTTATGCTCGAGCTCCTCGAAGAACCCCTCGACGCCCGGGAAGTCCTCGTCGCCCTGGAATACCCAGTCCTTCTGCGCTTCGGTTAGATCCCGGAAGGGGACTCCCGTAGGAACGCCCTTGCGCCTGGCTTCACGCAGCATCCAGCGGTACCACCCCCGGGCCTTAGGGCCTGAGAAGGCCACCACGGCGTCGTTTCTAAGGGTGCGCCTTGGGTCGGGTACCACCTTTTCGCGGTCGATCGTGATGATCCTTCCGAAGCCCTGGCACTTGGGACATGCCCCGAGCGGGCTGTTCCAAGAGAAAAGTGCAGGGGACGGGGCTTGACCCCGATGTCCGCATTCCACACACGCGAAGCCTCGGCGGAAGCTGCGAACCTCGTGCACGCGGGTAGGGTCCTTCTGAGCGATTTCCCACAGTGTGCATCGCCCCTCACCCTCTTTCCACGCGGCCTCGATGGCTTCTGCCATCCTGCTGCGGGGAGCACGGCCGGCTATGAGCCTATCGAGCACCAGGAAGGTTTCGCCTTCCTGAAGCAAGCCTCCACCGGCCGAGCTCGAAGGCTCGAGTTCGAGGACCCTGCCGCGCTGTATCAGGCGCGTGAATCCCCTGGAAAGAAGCCATTCGGGATTCTGCAGCACTTTCTCCGAAAGCGGAGCACTGACCGCGAGTCTGCTCTCTGGGGGGGCAGCCTCAATTGCTGATATCACAGTTTCGGTCGTTGTCTTCATCATCCTTCCGCCGCAGCGAGGGCACCGGGTGATTCCGGCATGGGTAAAGAGGAGCCTGAGTTGGTCGGTGAGCTCCGTTATCGAGCCCACCGTACTGCGGGCGTTCTTGATGGACGTTTGCTGCTTGAGGGCTACAGGAGGCTGTATGAAGCCTATGCTTTCGACCTCTGGACGTTCGAGGCGCTCCAGAAACTGACGAGCATAGGCACTGAGGCATTCAACGAAGCGTCGCTGCCCTTCTGCGTAGAGGATGTCGAAGGCGAGTGTGGATTTGCCCGATCCAGAGACCCCCGTTATTACCGTGATCGCACCCAAGGGGATGGTGCAATCGAGATCCTTCAGGTTGTGCATCCGGGCGCCACAGATCACGGTCGCCTGCGGTCCATCGCCAGTTCGCACCGCTTCCTCGGGGCTTCGGGAGGGGATGCCACGCTTTGCGCTGCCGGCGCCCATTCCGCCCGCTATGTGCATTCGCGCTGACCGGGTCGTTGATCGGTCGGGCGCGTTTCCCACCGGACGAAACAGTTTGTTCTGGCTCGGGGGGACATCCTGTGCCTCGCTCGACGCACACGCCGTCCGTCTACGCCGAGTCTTCTTTCAGTCGCTTCTCCGCTCTCTCGAAGGCCTCTGCTAGTGTCTTGAACCCACCCGGAGGGGCTGTGGAGCCGCCGCGGGTTTCGCCGGCCCCGGGCACCTCTTTCTCTTCGCGCTCCTTGATACTGCGGATGCTCAAGCGAATGCGTCCTTGTTCGTCGATCTCGATGATCTCAGCCCTTACCTTCTCACCCTTCTTGAAGTGCTTTCGCAAGTTGGCGCCTCGACCTAGACCGGTCTCGCTCTCAGGCAGAAGGCCGCTGACCCACGGGCCGAGTGAGGGCAGATCGACAAAGACGCCGAACGGCTTGACGTTCCGAACCACGCCTTCGACGATCTCTCCCACGGAGGCATCGTGGTCGAAGCGCCTAGTGGGCCTGTCTTCCTCGCGCAG